>JAFYYE010000038.1 GCA_017557715.1 Pseudobutyrivibrio sp. | reverse complement strand
GAAATGCCATATCAGGATAATCTTCAAAGTCTGATGAATTCGGAAGAGTATCGTCAGATTATAGGTCAGGATTTGTGGCGTCGTATGGATTTCATTCGTAGATGCGGTAATAATGTGGCTCACACTGGAAAGAAGCTTGGTAGAGATGAGGCCATGCTTTGTTTGGAGAACCTCTTTATATATCTGGATTATATAACATATTGCTATTCAGATTTATATGTAGAGCGAACCTTTAATCCTGAAATAATCGAAGATCGAATCAAGAAAAATAAGGAAAATAAGGAACAGGCTGCAGCAACAAAAGCAGAGCTTAAGAAAGAAATTGAGAGCTCTGCTCAAAAGGATTTAGATTTGCAGAAGCTTCGTGAGGAGAATGAATCACTTAAAGAAGCATTATCTTCTAGAAGAGCCGAGAAGCAACAGACTTATGTTCCAAAGCCGCTTGACCTATCTGAGTATAAGACTAGAAAAATCTATATTGATTCTATGCTTATTGACGCAGGCTGGAGTGAAGGTAAGGATTGGCTAAATGAAGTTGAGCTCGAAGGAATGCCAAACAAATCAGAAGTAGGCTTTGCAGATTATGTTCTTTATGATAATGCACATAAGCCGCTTGCAGTAGTAGAGGCTAAAAGGACTTGTGTGGATGTAGCAAAAGGACGTCAGCAAGCAAAACTTTATGCTGATATTTTGGAACGTGAATACGGTAGAAGACCAGTAGTTTTCTTAACTAATGGTTTTGATACTCGAATTGTAGATAATCAATATCCTGAAAGAAAAGTAGCAGAGATTTATTCTAAACGTGATTTGGAGAAGCTCTTTAATTTACAATCAATGAGAACTCCATTAAATCACATCTCTGTAGATAAAACGATAGCAGGTAGATACTACCAAGAGGCTGCTATAAAAGCAGTTTGTGATGCTTTTGATAAAAAGAATAGAAGAAGAGCGCTCTTAGTAATGGCAACCGGTTCTGGTAAGACTAGAACAGTAATTGCTTTATGTAAGGTGCTTTTGGATGCAGGTTGGGTTAAGAATATTCTTTTCCTTGCTGATCGTAATTCTCTGGTAACACAGGCAAAGCGAAGCTTTGTAAATTTGTTACCAGATTTGTCATGTACAAATTTATGTGAGGACAAAGAGAACTATAATTCACACTGTATCTTTTCTACTTATCAGACCATGATGGGGTGCATCGATGATGTTAAGGATGAGGATGGTAAGTTATTTACTAGCGGACACTTTGACCTTGTTATCTGTGATGAGGCTCACAGGTCTATTTACAATAAGTATAAAGATATTTTTAATTATTTTGATGCTCCATTGGTTGGACTTACAGCAACACCTAAGGATGAAATTGACAAGAATACTTACTCTATTTTTGAGCTTGAAAACGGTGTTCCAACATATGGCTATGACTTGGCACAGGCTGTAAAGGATGGTTACCTTGTAGATTATGTTTCTGTTGAAACAAAGCTTAAGTTTATAGAGCAAGGTATTAGTTACGAAGAACTTACAGAAGAAGAAAAAGCTGTATATGAAGATACATTTGAGGATATGGATGGCAATTTGCCAGAAAAAATTAATTCGTCTGCGTTAAATACATGGTTGTTTAATGAAGATACTATTCGTCAGGTATTGAATATCGTGATGAGTGCTAGCTTGAAGATTGATTACGGTGAGAAGATTGGTAAGACAATTATTTTTGCAAAGAATCACGATCACGCCGAAAAGATACTTGAGGTATTTAATAAGGAATATCCAAATCTAGCAAAAGGTACTAATGGACAACCTTTTGCCAAGGTTATTGATAACTATATGACTTATGCGCAGAGTGCGATTGATGAGTTCTCTGATGCCAAGAAGCTTCCTCAGATTGCAATCTCTGTAGATATGCTTGATACCGGTATTGATGTTCCTGAGGTTCTCAATCTGGTCTTCTTTAAAAAGGTAATGAGTAAAGCAAAGTTCTGGCAGATGATTGGTCGTGGTACTAGATTGTGCCCAGGGCTTATTGATGGAGAGGACAAGTCAAAGTTCTACATTTTTGACTTCTGCGGAAACTTTGAGTTCTTCCGTATGGGAGAAGGTCGTCCTACAGCAAATATGATTGCTTTACAGGGGGCGATTTTTAATTTGGAATTTCAGATAGCTTATAAATTACAAGACATTAACTATCAGGTATCACGTTTAATTGATTATAGAAATGGTCTGATTGATATAATGTCTGGAAAAGTACGCGAACTTAATCGTGAAAACTTTGCAGTACGTCAGCATATTAAATTCGTAGACTTAT
>JAFYYE010000399.1 GCA_017557715.1 Pseudobutyrivibrio sp. | reverse complement strand
CTGCTGAGGCGCTTATTGTAAGGTAATTATAATCTAATGATTTAGCTCTAATTGAAAGCGACTCGTTATCTGCCATTTTCCATGTAATAGCATTCATAAAGAAATCAGTATTTGCACCTGATGAATATGAATTGTACTGATCATCTAACAAATAATCAGAGGCAATCCATACCATTGAACCACCGCTTGAATTCTCAGCAGAAATTGCAAGTGAAAATGGTCCATTCACGTCTCCATCTTCCTTTTCATAGGTATTTAATGAATAGCCAGCAGCCTTTGCATAAGAATCTTCTGAACTGTATAAAAGTGAAGTTACTTCATAAGCACCTGAAGTATTTTCAATTGTTAAACCTGCAGAAATTGGCATAATAACCTTGCTGTTTGCATCAGAAAGTGCATTGGTAATATCCGATGTTCCCAGTGTTGGAAGCAGGAAATATGGATATTCGAATGCATAATTATCTCTATTTGTATCAATAACAATTCCATTTGTCATAGACACTCCAACATAGTCAAGCAATCCCTTGAAGTTTACAAGGTCAACATCCTTTTCTGTACCAGAAAGAACAACTATATGTCCACCGTTATCCATGTAGGACTTAAGAATTGTAAGCTCTTTATCAGATAAATCACTAACTGGTGAATTAATCAATATAAGTGCTGCATCTTCAGGAACTGCATCTTCATTTAAAAGTGAAAATTCCTTTGTCTCAACATTTGCCTTTTCAAGAGATGTCTTCATGGTAGTTCCCATATCAGCCTCGCCATGTCCTGTGAGTACATATGCCTGAGGTAATTCATCTGAAACTACATAATCGATAGCTGTTGTAATAAGGCTCTCACCATCAAATGACTGGGATGCTGAGCCTGTTGTATAATATGAGCTTGCATCAGTCGTATACATGGATTCAAAGCTAATATAACGACTCTTATCGCCTGAAACGACAATCAGTGAATTGTTGGTTACAGTCTCATCTGTATATTCCTTTGCAAAAGTTGGATAAGTATCAGGGTCCTTCTTTACCACCACAAGCTTATCTGAAAGTGAATCATACACATTCAAAAGCTTTTCAATAACAGTGTTTTCCTGACCGGCCTGACACATCCAATAAATAGTCACATCATCCTCAATATTACTTACTACAGCCTTACTAGAAGAAGTAAGGGAATAAAGTTTTGCTGCAGAAATATCAAACTGAGTGAGCTTTGTTGGTAATGACGAAACAAATATATTTATCGCAATTACGATAGCAAGCACAATGATTGTCATTACTGTACTGTAGCTTCCAATCTTGAATCTTTTTGTACTAAACTCTTCCTTCTTCTGTCCTATAAATTTTTTCGTAAAGCCTTTTATATCAATGTTTGGTTTCTCAAGCTTCATTATCCGTTATACCTCCTCTTCTCAAGTGACTGTACACATAAGAATAAGAAAAAGGCAATAACACTTATGTAATAAACAATCGCTGTCAAATCAAATACGCCATTATAGAACATGGTGAATCTTTCAAATAAAGAAATCTTAGTCAGTACATTTTTTATAAAATCATTTGGTATCGTATTTGCGATTTGAACACAGAAATAATTTAATAGCATCACAACCACGCAAATACCTGCTGCCATACCCTGTGATTCTGTTAGGGATGAAATAAACATTCCAATGCTAATAAGGGCTAAGCCTAAAAAGATAAAGGCAAAAATTGAACCATAACTGGTTGGCAGATATACCTCACCGTACATTGAGAAAATCAATGGATAGGCACAAATTAAAATCATTGGAATAAGAAATACAACAAGAAGTGCCATAAACTTTCCAACAACGATTTCACTTGTGCTAATAGGCAATGAATACAACAGTTGATCTGTTTTCTGTCGTTTCTCCTCTGCAATAATTCTCATGGTAAGAATAGGTACAATTATTATAAATACAACCTGAATAAAGCTAAGTACATATTCAAAATTTGCCACTGAAGCATTGATGTTATAAATCAATGCACCAATTCCTGTAAAAGCCAATAGGAACGCTCCGAAAACATATCCTGAAAGGCTATGATAATAAAGTGATAATTCATGTCTAAGTACTGCAACCATTATCTCGCCTCCTGTTCTACCTGTTGCATTTCTTCCGCTGTAGAAATACTATCAGTATCCTGGTATGAATCCATTTCATCGTCAGATGTCAATTCAATGAAGATATCCTCCAATGTAGTCTGGATAGGATTGAGTTTCACAAGAGGTATATTATTAGCTGCAAACGTCATAAATAAGACTTTGCAGATTTCATATGGATTGCCCTGTCTGGTGGTAAGCCTAAAACTATTAAAACCATCATCCGTTTGAATATGCTGATAGCTTTCAATTGCAGCTAACTTTTCCAAAACCTCGACAGTATTTTCTGGCTCTCCTGATGAAATAATCTCAATCTCATTTCCCTGAGCCATGCTCTTTCCAAGGTTTTCAATATTATCAAATGCTACAAGCTTACCTTTATAGATAATAAGCACCTTCTCACATATGGCCTGGATTTCAGACAAAATATGCGAACTTAAAATTACTGTGTGCTTCTTTCCAAGCTCAGCAATCAAATCACGTATTTCAATTATTTGCATTGGATCCAAACCAACTGTTGGCTCGTCTAAGATTATTACAGAAGGATTACCAAGCAATGCCTGAGCTATTCCCACTCTTTGCCTGTATCCCTTTGAAAGATGTTTAATCAGACGATTCTGCATCTCAGTAATATGAGTTTCCTCAATTACCCTGTCAATTTCAGCTTCTCGCTCTGATTTAGATATTCCTTTTGCTTCAGCAACAAACTGAAGGTACTCTCTCGGAGTCTGATCGATATAAAGAGGTGGTATTTCTGGCAAATAGCCAATGAGTCTCTTTGCCTCTCTTTCCTCCTCATATATATCATGCCCATCAATTTTAATCTCACCACTTGTAGCAGCAAGACATCCTGTAATGATATTAAGTGTAGTAGACTTTCCGGCACCATTTGGTCCAAGGAAGCCATATATATGACCATCCTCAATAGTAAACGATAAATCATCTACTGCCAGCACATCACCATACCTTTTAGATAAATGCTCTACGGTTATCATAGCTATTACTCTCCTTATTTTTGTAAATCATATAGAATATAAATCAGTAATATTATCGTTAGCTGACTACTAAGTGACGGTTATGTGAAAAAAGAAAAAGTGACTCCGCATCTGCGAAGTCACTTTGTACGCAATATTTTATTAATAAAATTTATACGTTTATCTCTGCCTTTACTCCAAGGATGTCCTTATTGGCATCAAGGATAGGATTGATAACATCACGAAGATAAACATCTACCTGACGTGGGCTGCGGCCAACATAGCGGCTTGGCTCCATTGTAGCCTCAAGCTCCTCAAGCCCCATAGGGAACTCGTCATCTGCTGCGATAAGCTCTAAGAGGTTGTTCTCCTTACCCTCTACCTTGACATTTTTGCCTGCCTCCATAGAAAGTGTACGAATCTTCTCATGAAGCTCCTGACGATTTCCGCCAAGCTTAACAGCATCCATCATGATGTTCTCTGTTGCCATAAATGGAAGCTCTGACATAAGACGTTTTGTGATAACCTTGTCGTAAACAACAAGACCATCTACTACGTTAAGGCAAAGGTCAAGCACACCATCTGTAGCGAGGAAGCCCTCTGCAATTGAAAGACGCTTGTTTGCTGAATCATCAAGTGTACGCTCGAACCACTGTGTAGCTGATGTGATTGCTGGGTTAAGAGCATCAATCATAACATAACGGCTAAGAGATGCTATACGCTCACTTCTCATAGGATTACGCTTATATGCCATAGCTGATGAACCAATCTGGCTCTTCTCAAATGGCTCCTCTACTTCCTTCAAATGCTGAAGAAGACGAATGTCGTTTGACATCTTGTGAGCGGAAGCTGCAATACCTGCAAGGATGTTGCAAACTCTTGTGTCCACCTTACGAGAATATGTCTGGCCCGATACTGGGTAACAAGCCTCAAATCCCATCTTCTTAGCAATTGTAGGATCAATCTTGTCGATTGTCTCATTGTCGCCGTTGAAAAGCTCTAAGAAGCTGGCCTGTGTACCTGTAGTACCCTTTGAGCCAAGAAGCTTAAGTGTAGAAAGAACATAATCTAAATCCTCAAGGTCCATTACAAACTCATTG
>JAFYYE010000398.1 GCA_017557715.1 Pseudobutyrivibrio sp. | reverse complement strand
GTAAGACCAGACATTGATTACGCTTCAGAAGATAATTTAGTAGATGGAGGCGTGTTAGAGTCCTTCGATATCGTAGCTATTATTTCACAGTTTGAATCAGAGTTTAAGATTGAGGTAGAGCCACAGTATCTTACAGCAGCTCATTTTAATTCTTTAGATGCTATGGTTTCACTTGTGGAGCTGCTTAGCAAATAATGATTAACACACCAGCTTATGTTTTTAATTTAGATATTTTGCAGGAGCGTATCGACAGAATAAAGTCGCTGATTCCTGATATAGAGTTAACCTTTTCCATAAAGGCTAACCCTTTTTTGGTGCCATACGTTCACTCTATGGTTCGCCACTTAGAGGTGTGCAGCCCAGGAGAGCTTTCTATTTGTAAGGCTAATAGCGTGCCACCAGAAAAGATTATTTATTCAGGACTTTTGAAGGAAGCGTGGGATATCACCGAGGCTGTTTTATATGGCGTGGATATTATCACTGCTGAGAGTCCTATGCAGCTGGACTTAATCGAAAAAGTTTGTGCTGCAAATAATAAAAATGCTAAGGTTCTTCTTCGTCTTACCAGTGGTAATCAGTTTGGCATGGATGAAGAAAGTGTACTTGCTTGTGTAAAGAAAATTGGTGAGTATTCTCATGTGGAGCTTGCAGGTATTCATTATTTTTCAGGCACGCAGAAGGTTCGCGAGGCTAAGTTTGAGGCTGATAAGAATAACCTTCGGTCACTTTTTGATGCATATAAGGAGCTTACAGGCGAGGATGTAGCATTTTTGGAGTTTGGTCCTGGTGCAGGCGTAGAATATTTCGACGAGCCATCAGATGATAAGGATTTTGCAAACTTTGATGTGGCTCTTGGATTAATTAATGAGCTCAAATCAAAGGTGCGCCTTGGTATAGAGATGGGCAGATTTATTGCTGCTCCATGCGGTAGATTTGAAACTCAGGTTAAAGAAATCAAAAAATCAAAGGGAATTAATTACGCTATTATCGATGGCGGTATCCATCACATTAATTACTTTGGTCAGATTCAGGGAATGAAGATTCCTGAGATAAAAGTACCAGCGAAAAGCGGCACAGAAAAGTATTGCATAGTGGGAAGTCTGTGCACAACTGCAGATGTTCTCGTTCGCGAGGTTGAATTACCTCAGCTTTCAGTTGGAGATATTATTACCTTTAATAGATGTGGTGCCTATTCTATCACAGAAGCACCTAACCTTTTCCTTTCCAGACGTATGCCTTGTGTATATGTGGAGAGCAAGGAATTGGGAATGACACTTGTTAGAGACGGTTTGGAGGCATATCAATTTAATGGTGGCAAGAAGAATTAAGACTCTTACAGAAAAAGATTATTTTAAATCATTTATAATTTGCTTTATTATAGCTTTTCTCTCTTTTTTACCTTTCGTAATTAAGGGGGAAGGCTTTTTTGTGTTAAGCAACGATTTTAACGACCAGCAGATTCCATTTACAATCGGCTTGCATAATGCACTTCTTGATGGTGGAATCAGTGGATATAGCTGGGATATTGATCTTGGTACATCCACAATGGATGGCTTTAGTTTTTATGAGCTTGGTAGCCCATTCTTTTGGATTAGTATGCTTTTCCCAGCTAATGCTTTTCCATATTTGGTGGCGTGGCTTTTCATGCTTAAATTTGCTTTTGCAGGCGTGACATCATGCATATATTTGCGCAGATTTGTAAAAGATAGCAAGTGGGCAGTGTTAGCATCAGTGCTGTATGCATTCTCAGGATATTCACTTGTGAATATGGTGTTCTATCATTTCCATGATGCCATTGTATTCTTCCCACTTTTGCTTATAGGATTAGAGCGTTTTAAGGAAAAGAAAGATGCAAAGTTTTTTATCTTTGTGATTTTCTTAAATTGTATCGTAAACTATTTCTTCTTTGTTGGAGAGGTAGTTTTCCTTGTGATTTATTATTTGTGTAGATTTGCAAGCAAGGATATTAAGGCACTTCTTTTGGATGTGGTACACTGCGTGGGCTGTGGACTCTTAGGTGGTGGAATGGCTGCCTTTGTGTTTATTCCTAATATTATTTTTATATCGGGAAATCCAAGAGTAGGTGGTTTTCATGGATTATTAAACATGCTTACGACTGTTCTGTCGGAGTATATGTATATTTTAAAGACACTCTTACTTCCGGGAGAGCCTATTTCGACGACGAGTGCAGTGTACGCAGATCATTTTGCAAGCCATGGTTTTTATATACCTATGTTTGGACTTGTACTTGGTATCGTATATACGATAAAGAAACGTGATTGGCTTTCAAGAATAATAATATATTGTGCCGTCGCTAGCTTTATTCCATTATTAAGCGATTTATTCTACATGTATTCAGCAGCTCAGATGAGATGGTGGTATATGTTTGCGTTGATGGTGGCTCTTGCATCAGTGAGAATGCTTGAAGAGCCTGAGGTAAAAGCTACAAGGATTGCCACAGGTATATATGTAGGAATTGTTGTTGTATATGTGGCAGTAATAAAATTGCTAAATCATTATTCAGTTAATGACAGGGTATGGATATACGATAGCAAAAGATTTTATCTAATAGCTGCAGTAGCAATTGTTGGTGCAGTACTGACTTGCCTATTTGCTACAGCTGAGCAGGTAAATTACAAAAAGATTTTAACAAGTGTAAGTGCATTTTCATTGTGCTTACTCTTTGGAATAATGGTTGTTTATAGAAGTAGCTCATGGATTGGGGTGCAAAGCTATAGACAGCGTTTTGAAGCAGCTACACAGATAGAGCTTCCCAATAATCAGTATAGATTAAATGATGCTATGAATTTGATTAGCATGGCAGCTCATGTGGCAGGCTTTTCAAATCAGTCATCAACTGACACAAATAGTATCAGAGATTTTGAGAGTCTGTTTGGATATTATTCAGAAGTAGTTGGAATGCCGAAGAATGAAATACCAGGTTTGGCGGAGCTACTAGCTGGAAAATACTATTTGAGCTTAGATCCTGCAGCTGGAAATGTATTGGCTGAGTATCAAACAAACTTGGAGCCAATGTATCTAATGGAACGTGAGGCATGCCCTATTGGATTTGCTGTAGATTCCTATATCTTATATGATGAGCTTATGGAACTAGAAGTAAACGATAGAGCTGTTGCATTGTTAGATAGTGTCGTTTTAAATCAGGAAGATTTATCTGATGAAATATCGGGAAATATAGCTCATACTACTTCAGCAGATATAGCATTAGATAAGCCAGTATCAGAGTATGTTGCAGAACATACAGCAGGAGCTGTTCTCGATTTCAATAAAGATGGCAACGGCATGACCTGCAGGACAAATTACGATAAGGATACCTATGTATACTTTACCGTACCTTTTGATGATGGTTGGACAGCTAAGGTGGACGGTGAAGAAACAAAAATAATTTCTACAGGTGGAATGATGCTTATAAAGGTTCCAGCTGGAGAGCATCAGGTAGTATTTGATTACTACACCGCAGGACTAAAAGAAGGAATAATTGTTTCAATAATATGCTGGATAGCATTTGTAGGGGTAATAATCTATTCTAAAAGAACCAAAAATGGTAGAATATAATGAAAATTGTATCTAAGTATAAGTTGATATGTTTTTCAAGTGAATATTATTTGTTTGCCAAGGGTCCGAAGCTTTATGTTTCAAAAAAAGTGGAGGACAAGGCGCAGTCCTTAGGCACACTTCCAGTAGGAAAAGTTAAAAGCATTCTTGGAGCTAATCGCTACATGGCAAGAGGGCTTAGACTTAATGTTAGATGCGGCACTTTTGTAGATGATAGGATTGCTATCGTTTCATATCATGGCACCATCTACAGTGTGGATTGCAAAGCCAGAACAATCACAAAAGAGCATGAGTTTAGAACAGGAATGAATAATCCTTTATGCTTTGAACGTATTCAGGGAATAAATGGTTTTACAGATGGGATTTATTATGGTGAATATTTTCTAAACCATAATAAAGAGCAGGTAAGCATATTCCGAAGAAACGCAGAAGGTGCATGGTTTGCCGTGTACACTTTCGCTGCAGGTGAGATATATCACATACATGGCATTATTCCATGCAAAGAGCAGGAATGTGTTTATATTCTTACAGGCGATAAGGATTCAGAATCTGGAATCTTCAAGGCTACAAATGATTTTAAAAATGTGGAAGAAATTGTCAGAGGTAAGCAGGCATACAGAGCGTGCGCAGCACTGCCTACAGAAAATGGACTTATCTACACCACAGACACACCCCTTGAAGAAAATTATTTATATTACTTAGATTTCAATACAAAAGAAATAAAAGAAGTTATTCCTATTGCAGGACCATCTATTTATGGAAAGAGAATATCTGATACGGAGCTGTTATTTTCCACATCTGTGGAGCCAGATAGCAGAATTGAAGGTTTGAGATATCAGTTTTCTTATAAGCTGGGCCCAGGAGTAAGGGATAACAAGACGCACCTATATTATGTAAAGGCGAATGGTGAAGAAATAACTGCTGAAGAAATATTTACAGCAACAAAGGATTTGCTTCCAATGGGAGCAGGACAGTTTGGTACAATAATGTTCCCTGATGGAAACAGTAAAAATTTTGCTACAGGACAATCAGTTCGTAAATACGATAATAAAACATTTTCTATAGACATATAGATGAGTAGAGAGTGAGATTATGGAATTATTAAAGAGACTTAAAAACTATTCTGAGACACAGGGTGATGTGATTGCATTTGAGAATGCCTTCACAGATGAGACTATCAACTATAGTCAGCTTTGGGATTATTCTAACAAAATTGCAGAACAGATTGATAAAGTTTTGGATAACGATAAGCAGCCAGTAGTTGTTTATGGACACAAGGCACCAGAAATGCTTGCTACATTTTTGGCATGCGTAAAGACTGGTCATCCATATTGCCCAGTGGATATCTCTATGCCAAAGGATAGACTTGTGGATATCGTAGAGGCGTCAAAGACTAAATTGTTGATAGCCATAGAAGATACAGAAATTACCGCTGAGAATAAGTTTGATTATAAGGATATTAAGAGTTTTATTGCAAATGGTGATGCAGCAGAGCTTCCAGAAGAGCGCTTCGTTAGCGAGGATGATGTCTACTACATCATCTTTACATCTGGCAGCACTGGTAAGCCAAAGGGCGTTATGATTACAGCAAACTGTCTTGATAATTATCTCTACTGGATGGAATCTATTATGACTCGCAGCACTGATAAAAAGCAGCTTACATATCTTAATCAAGCACCATTTTCATTTGATCTTTCAGTAATGGATACTTACACATCTCTTTTTACTGGTGGAACCATCTGGTCTATGGAAAAGAGACTTCAGGAAGATATGGGCTTAATGCACACAAAGCTTGCTGAGAGCGGACTTAATGTTTGGGTTTCTACACCATCATTTATGAATGTTTGTCTTTTGAATAAGGACTTTAACGAGAACACTCTTCCAGAAATGACCACCTTCTTATTCTGCGGAGAGGTTCTTACAAATAAGACTGCAAGAGAGCTGCAGAAGCGCTTCCCTAAGGCAGAGGTAATCAACACTTATGGTCCTACAGAGTCAACTGTAGCTGTTACCGAGGTGCTTATCACAGAGGAGATGGCAAATGCAGAGCGTCCTCTTTCGATTGGATACGACAAGCCAGGTACAAAGATTTTCATCATGGATGATAAGTATACTTACCCAGGTCTTTCAGAGGGAGAAAAGGGCGAGATTGTTATTGCTGGAAATACAGTTGCCGCTGGATATTTAAATCAGCCAGAGCTTACAAATGATAAGTTCTTTAAGCTTAACACACCAGAGGGCGATATGTGGGCTTACAAGACTGGTGACGAGGGCTTTAAGGAAAAAGAGCTTCTCTACTATTGCGGAAGAATGGATTTCCAGTTGAAGCTTAATGGATATAGAATTGAGCTTGGAGATATCGAAAGCAACATCTTAGAGATGCAGGATGTAACTTACTGCGTGGTTCTTCCAATTGAAAAACGTGGCGAGGTAAAAGGCTTGGCGGCTTTTGTAACACTTGATCATGATGTGGAGGACGAATTTGAGTACTCACAGATGGTTAGAAAATATTTGGCAGAAAAGTTGCCTCATTACATGATTCCAAAGAAGTGTGTAGTACTTGAGGAAATGCCAATGACAAACAACGGCAAGGCCGATAGAAGAGCTTTAAAGGAGATGCTATAAATGGAACAGAAGATTTTAGATTTGTTATATGAGATTTGTGATGAAAAAGTAATCTACGACAAGAAGGATGTTAACCTTTTTGATACAGGACTTCTTGAGTCGATGGATTTCATCGAGCTTCTTATGAATATCGAGGAGGAATTTGATATTGAAATTCCACCAGAGGATATCAAGAAGG
>JAFYYE010000397.1 GCA_017557715.1 Pseudobutyrivibrio sp. | reverse complement strand
ATAAGGTTGAAAAATATGTTGAAGCTATGGCTTTTTAGCAATAGAAAAAAAGATAGCACTTAGGGTGGATTCAGGGTTGTGAATCCGCCCTTTTTCTTTTAAACTGAAGAAAGACAAAGTGCTAATTTTTTCAATGACAAGAGTGTAATTACATGGAGGAAAAATATGGCACGAAAAGATAATAGAGGTAGAAATCTTAAGGAAGGAGAATGCCAGCGCAAGGATGGTACCTATATGTATAGGTTTACTGATCCTAAAACAAAAAAGAGAGTTTGTAAGTACAGCAAGGATTTACCTGGTCTAAGAAGGATTGAACGTGAGATTCAACAAAAAATAAATGATGGATTAGCAGTAAGTACGAAAATAGTTAATACAACATTAAATCAGTATTATGAGCAGTATATGCGCGTATTACAGATAGAATTGAGAACGAAAAACAACTATATCGCTTTATGGAATAATCATATTAGAAACAGTATTGGTGAAATGAAGCTTGTGGATATTCGTACTTCACATATTAAAACCTTGTATAGTAGTCTCACAGATAATGGTTATTCTGAAGGAACTATAAAGGTCATACATGGAATCCTTTGTCCTATGTTTGATTTAGCTATGGATGATGATATTGTCAGAAAGAATCCAGCTAGGGGAAATTTAGCTGGGTATGGAGTGAAGTCAAAAGAAAGACAGGCATTGACACCTACAGAGCAAGAAGCTCTAATGACATTTATCTCAGCAAGTAATTGTTATTCAAAGCATAAGCCGATGATATCATTTATGATTGCCACAGCTGTACGTGTGGGTGAGTTAAGTGGATTGACATGGGATGATATAGATTTCAAGAACAGGGTTATTAATATAGACCATCAGCTGATTTATAAGAACTATGGAAATGGGTGTATGTTTCATAAATCAGCACCAAAAACAGAAGCAGGTAATCGTGTTATTCCTATGACAGAGAATATGCATAAGGCTCTCTTAGAACAAAAAGAGCAGCAGTTTTTGCTTGGTGTTGATCGCAGTGTTGAAGTTGATGGTTTGAAAAATTTTGTTTTTACATCAAAAAACGGAGGCCCACTTGCTCCTAATGCTGTTAATAACATTCTTTATAATATAGTTAAGGCATACAATAAGAAGGAAGCTGCGGTTGCTTTAACAGAGAATCGTAGACCAGTATATTTGCCAAGTATTTCAGCACATATTATGCGTCACACTGGATGCACAAGAATGGCTGAGGCTGGTGTAGACTTAAAAGTACTTCAATATATTATGGGGCATGCTGATATTCAGGTTACAATGGATGTATATAATCACATCTCAGATATAGATAGAGTGAGAAAAGAAATTTGTAAACTGGATTATATGGCTGTTTAAGTCAATTGGTGTAAAACTGGTGTAAAAATCATAAAAATGATATTTTTAGATTGAAAACAAGAAAAATCTATAGCTAAGAAATGGCTTAAAATCAACATTTTTATTATTCAATTCTTAAATATTTATAAATTATTAGCACTCTCTATTGTAGAGTGCTAATTTTTGTGTTAGAACATAATTAGTAAGGAGGTTGAAGTTATGAACATCCAAAAATTTACACAGAAATCAATAGAAGCCATCAACGGCTGTGAAAAGATAGCAATGGAGTATGGCAATCAGGAGTTGGAGCAGGAGCATTTACTGATGGCGCTGATGCGTCAGGAGAATGGCCTGATTCCTTCGCTGATTAGCAAGATGGAGATTGACACCACTCAGTTCGTAAATGCGATAGATGCAGCACTTAGTGCCAGAGTAAAGGTGCAAGGCGGTCAGCTTCGTATGGGTCAGCATCTTAATTACGTGCTTACCTATGCCGAGGATGAAGCAAAGGCTATGCGAGACAGCTATGTTTCAGTAGAGCATCTTATGCTTGCCATGATTAAAAAGCCTAGCACTCCTATTAAGAATATTTTCAAGCAGTTTGGCATTACAAGAGACAGCTTCCTTGCAGTGCTTGCCACAGTAAGAGGAAATCAGACAGTAAATTCTGATAATCCAGAGGCTACCTACGATACTCTTGAAAAGTATGGTTATGACCTGGTAGAAAGAGCTCGTGATAATAAGCTTGATCCAGTAATCGGTCGTGATGAGGAAATCAGAAATGTTATCCGAATTCTTAGCCGTAAGACCAAGAACAACCCAGTGCTTATCGGAGAGCCTGGTGTTGGTAAGACAGCAGTAGTAGAGGGCTTGGCACAGCGTATTGTTCGTGGTGATGTGCCAGATGCACTTAAGAATAAAAAGGTATTTTCACTTGAGATTGGTTCTATGATTGCAGGTGCAAAATATCAGGGTGAGTTCGAGGAGAGATTAAAGGCAGTTCTTGATGAGATTAAGAATTCAGACGGCGAAATCATCCTGTTTATTGATGAGCTTCACACTATCATCGGCGCAGGTAAAAATGGCAGCGGAGGACTTGATGCAGGAAATATGCTTAAGCCTATGCTTGCCCGTGGCGAGCTTCACTGTATCGGTGCTACTACACTTGATGAGTACAGAGAATACATTGAAAAGGATGCTGCTTTGGAGCGTCGTTTCCAGCCTGTTATGGTGGACGAGCCAACAGTGGAAGATACCATCTCAATCCTTCGTGGACTTAAGGAACGCTACGAAGTATTCCACGGAGTAAAGATTACAGATGGCGCACTGGTATCAGCGGCTACACTTTCAAATAGATACATCTCAGACAGATTCCTTCCAGATAAGGCAATAGACCTTGTGGATGAGGCTTGCGCCCTTATTAAGACAGAGCTTGATTCAATGCCAGCAGAGCTTGATGAAATGAACAGACGAGTAATGCAGCTGGAGATTGAAGAGGCAGCTCTTAAGAAGGAGACAGATAAGCTTTCTCAGGACAGATTGGCAGATCTCCAGAAGGAGCTTTCAGAATTACGTGATGAATACAACACAAAGAAAGCAGCCTGGGACAACGAGAAAAAGCTTGTTGAGGATGTGACAAAAATCCGTGAGGAGCTTGATGATGTGCAGGGACAGATAAAGATTGCCCAGCAGAAATATGATTTGGAAGAGGCAGCAAAGCTTCAGTATGGTCGTTTGCCAGAGCTTGAAGCACAGCTTGCTGATGCAGAAGAGAGATTAAAGAGTCGTGATGCAAATCTTGTTCACGAGAATGTTTCTGAGGACGAGATTGCAAGAATCATTTCCAGATGGACAGGCATTCCAGTAGCTAAATTAAATGAGACGGAGCGTAGCAAGACACTTCACTTGGACGAGGAATTACATAAGAGAGTTATGGGACAGGACGATGCAGTTAAGCTTGTATCAGAAGCAATCATCCGTTCAAAGGCAGGTATCAAGGATCCTAGCAAGCCAATCGGTTCATTCCTGTTTTTAGGACCTACAGGTGTTGGTAAGACAGAGCTTGCAAAGACACTCGCTCAGGCACTTTTTGATGATGAGAACGCTATGGTTCGACTTGATATGTCCGAGTATATGGAGAAGTTTAGTGTGTCCAGACTTATAGGAGCACCTCCAGGATATGTAGGTTACGATGAGGGTGGTCAATTGACCGAAGCAGTTCGTCGTAAGCCATATTCGGTAGTACTTTTTGATGAAGTTGAAAAGGCTCACCCTGATGTATTCAACGTACTTTTACAGGTGCTTGATGATGGCCGAATCACAGACTCTCAGGGACGTACAGTGGATTTCAAAAACACAATCATTATCATGACTTCAAATCTCGGCTCACAGTATCTGCTTGAAGGTATTGAAGAATCAACAGGCGAAATCACCGACGCGACAAACGATTTGGTAATGAATGAGCTTAGAAATTCATTTAGACCAGAGTTCCTGAACCGACTTGATGAAATCATCATGTTTAAGCCACTTACAAAGAATAATATTGGTGGCATTGTTGATTTGATTATGCAGGAGCTTAACGAAAGACTTGCAGACAGACAGCTTACTATCAAGCTGACAGATGCAGCAAAGCAATTCATAATAGATCAGGGCTACGACCCAGTCTATGGCGCTCGACCACTTAGAAGATATATTCAGAAGAATGTGGAGACCATGGCGGCTAAGATTATCTTGGCAGGCGATATCCATGAAGGTAGTGTTATCACCATTGATAGTGATGGCACTGCGCTCCATGCGTAGGTTATATATTGGGATATAAGCAACACATATCTCACAGAAATTTCACATAGTACACACCATTAGATTGCAGGAATCTGATACATTTAAGTTAGTGTTATTATGGACTAACAATAGAGTGATAAAGGTGACGTGCAATGGCTGGAAAAATGTTTAGATCTTTAGTTCGACATCAACAGAAGAACGAAGATATCAGAGAATATTTTGATGTGTGTATAGAAAGTATCAACGAAGGAAATCTATACATGCTTCGCCGCGCCTGCATGTACATTTCAATTATCTACCTCATCATGATTGGTATTGCTTTGGTGTTCGTGCCAGGATTTACCGTAACTTGGGTTCATATTCTTATGTTGCCACTTATGGTGATTCAATATCGTATAAACGTTTTTGTAATTAAGAAGGGCACCATAAGTACGAATGCTACCGTAGTCATTTGCTGTACATTCTATTTCTGGCTTGCAATGGTATTTATCTTTATAGATACCGTGGTGTATTACGACAGATCCGCATATTTCTTGCCAATGCTGGTATTGGTATTTCCAGTTTTGTACATTGATAGAATGTATAAATATGGCATGGAAGAGTTTGTTATAGCTTCGATTTTTGCAGCTTTTTCATACAAGTGTAAGGACGCTATGATGTTTAGGCGAGATGTCTACATGGTATTAGGCGCCTATGCAGTATCTATGGTCTTAGGACATCTGATCCTTGAGATGCGAAGCCGGGAGGCTCTTGCCATGAAAGAACTGAAGGGTGAAAGCTCACTTGATAAACTTACTCATGTATTCAATAAGGGGGCACTTCTTCAGAAAATCGATACCTATTTCTTACAGAAGCCTGAGGAAGACTTCTGTGCTATGGTTATTTTGGACTTAGATGATTTTAAATACGTAAACGATAATCTTGGACATAATACAGGTGATATATTACTTGAAAACGTAGGCCGACTTCTTCTGGACAGCTTCAGAGCATCCGATGTTTCTGGTAGATATGGTGGAGATGAGTTTGTAGTGTTGATGCCTCAAATGAGTGATATTCGAATTCTCCAAGCCAGATGTAATGCACTTCAGAGGCT
>JAFYYE010000396.1 GCA_017557715.1 Pseudobutyrivibrio sp. | reverse complement strand
TTTCCCTTTAGCATTTGTCACCGTGGCTATCTTCACATTATGCCAGCTATAAGCTTTATGCCCACTAGAACAATACAAAGTCATTTTATTATGGTTAAAAGCCCAGTTAATCTTTACAGTCTTACCCTTATAATTAACTCTAATCGTTTCACAGCCAACATAGCCATAATCTCTGAGACTGGCTTTATTAGGTGGGAGCACAATAGTTTTAGGGGTAATCGGAATATCAACTCTCTTCTTACCCCTAACAATTCTTATATATGGTTTGTTACTGGAAGTAACCTCGGAAATTCTCATATGTCACCTTATCTTTATACTGAAAAATCAACACGTGTCCCAGTATTACCCACTTCAGCAGCATATTTTTCCCAATCGATTTCATCTAACTGACTACGTAATTCATCTTCAGATGATGCTTCAAATTTCTGGCCTTGTACCAGTTCTACCAAAAATCTTATATTTCCATCTCCAAGAATATCAATTGTCATATTCTTGATATATCCATATTCTTCGCTAATTTTCTTCGATGCATCGATAGCTGTCTCCATCTGACCGAGGATTTTATTAGAATACTCTTCGTCATTAGCCATTTTTTCTATTTCATCACTTGAAATCATAACTGAGTATTCTTTATTACTTGAACTAGCCAATTGATCTCTGTCGTCATCTTCATTAGCTATAATAAAATCATAATCTTTATATTTTTCACGCAGTTTCTTCAGAAAATCTTGAGCTTTCGCTGATAACTTGCTTTCCTTATCATCAACCTTCTTCTCTACTGGCTTCTCTGTTTCCTTAACATCCGGCGTCTTTTCTTTTTTCTGAGTTCTCTTTACAATCGAACCATATTGATTCAACGTACTACCCAATCCATTAATACCAACCATAATCTATACCTCCTTGTATTATTATCGTTGTCAATCAAAGACTTTTGCACATCCTATGCCTAGTCTTCATCTCTTATATCGGCACGTTTAATAATAACTTAACAGGTAATATAAAATTTTTTTATTTTTAGGATAAGATAAGGGAGCCCCGAATATAGAGCTCCCTCCTGAGAAAGAATGCTAAAAAGTTAATTATTTAAATTTTTTAAATGCACCTTTTGATGAAATTGCAAATGCTGCGGCTCCTACAACAATAGCCAAGGCTGCAATAATAAGTGCAATTATGCCACCATTTACACCAGAAGATTCTGAACTGCTTGAACCACTCTGTGAAGAACTTCCACCCGATTCTCCACTACTCTTTGTTCCTACATTGACTGTCTTGCTGAGAAGAAGCTCATCTTCAGCCGCAGCAACATAAATCAAACGCTCGCCTGTAGCTATTGTCCACTTTTCGCCCTTATCATTTGTTGCTTCACCATTTGTATTCCAGTATGAAAGCGCACGCTCATCTACATGAATAGTAACCTCTCTACTCTCGCACTAATCTCTTCATCTGATAGTGGTGCCAATGCTTCATCAGGATAAACCTCCGGAAATTCAACTGTCTGTGATACTGTATCAGCTAAAGCCTTTGCATAGGCCTCATCAGACAGAACATTTGCCGCCTCGACTGTTAAAGCTGGACTTGCTATGGCCCCCACACCCATTGACAAGCCAAGCATAACCGCAGCAGACTTCTTCTTGCTCCAATCATTCCTTTTTGCCATAAACATCAAACCTCCCAATAGTTTTTTATTTTTTGGGAACAGTTTAATTATGTGGTTTATGGTACTCTTTCTCAATATTTGAGGAATAACTGGATGATATACGGAACAAGTGGACAGCTTTAAATCATCAGCATAATATTTGTTGTAAGAGAATCGTTTTCTGCTTCTATTGCATTGTCCAATAGATTAAAAATTAGTTCTGTCAAATCGCCCTCATCAATTACATTCTGGGGCAAAGTATTAGCTTCAATCTCAAATTCGACTCCACTCTTTCGAGCTTTTTGCATTTTTATTTTTATACGATCATCTATTACTTTGTTACCTGTAAACTCCTCATTTGACTCAATTTTAAAATCAAAATTTTCTTCAAAATAGGTGTTCAATGTCCCATAGTCATTTTTATCTAACAGTTCTTTCATATAAAAAACTTTGTTATTTATTTCATGATTTAGTTTATTCAATTCTTTCAGTTCCGTAGAATGATTTTTCTTTTCTTCCAAAACTGTCATATACATTTTCCGAGAATATTCTTTTGAAGGAAATCGAAATAAATAAATATATATATATTGCCAGTATTAAGTCTAAAACAACTATTATCAAATAATTATTACTCTTATTATTGAATGAAATATATGCAACCTTTGTATCTACATCCAATAAAAATATATAAACTTTCAAACACCAAAAAAACTATGATATATGGTAAAAATTTACCATGCAAAAATGTAATAGACCAATTTCCTGAACCATATAATCCAGTTGTCCAGATTACTCCATAAAAAACTTGCGAAATTATCCCCTTATAAGTACTTGGTCTACCAAAAATACTGTCAATTAAAGCAATCTGAAATATCACAGTATATAAAGAATGTAATACCTCCGCTACATCCATCGTTATTTTTCCCCTACCAATCCTATAAATTTTTCTTTTACTTCTTTCGCTCTGTATTTACTTAAAGGCAGGATTTTACCATCATCCATCACTACCTCGTTTGATCTAATTTGGAAAATATATTTGTAGTTCACAAGAAAGCTCTTATGGATTTGAATAAATCCATAATCTTCTAGAATTTCCTTATAAGAAGATAATCTACACTTAGTGATATGTTCCCCCTGTTTTCCCACAACATTACAATTCTTCCCAATTACTTCAATAAAGAAAATATTTGAGGCATGATACTTAAAGATTTCATTGTTATCAAGCTGTATCTCAAAAAAATCATCATCTGATGTATCTTTTTGTAAATTCTTTGCCCGTTCGTACCGGTAGCTTTTAATAGAAAAATTTCGCCGTGTAAATTCATAGAATCCCTTTTCGCTAACAATGTCGAGACATATTTTCTCGTCATCGCAAAATGCAATATTGTACATTTCCCCCTCTATACAAAATCCCACAATTCATTACGAGTGATTGTATAACAAAGAAAATTATTATTCTATGATTTCTAAAACCTTCAAATATCAAGTCACAAAAAAGACTGCCCGCCAGCAGCCTTTTTTAGGGAGAATGATATATGAAAAAGTTTTCAATCGCTTCTTGCGATGATTTAATACTACTCTATGTAATTGTTGATAGTCTGTTTTGTATGTGAATTCTAAGTGAAGATTTATCTATTTTCTATGATATATCTCTTGTTGACTTCTGAGTCAACTTTACTTATGCATAACTTTTACCTCAAGCCCGCTTATTTTCTATGTTTTCAGCATATTCTTGCTACTGTTTCTAATTATATAACAGAATTACCGTTTGCGTTTGGCGTCTAGTTGATTCATGTTTCATCTCTTGTTTCAGCATTTTTGTTCACCAATTATCTAAATACTCTTCCTCTAGGATGACCTATCGTTATTCTTTTTTCTGTTTTGCATGCCTTCACATCATTTTTAACTATGCAATTCTTGTATCATTTGTTATGCAATTAAGTGCATTGTGTGAATATTCTGTTAACAGTTATTCATCAATTTGCCACACGTCCATTATTTTTCATTTATCCAGGTCTCATTTTGTAATCTATCTTTTCCATTGCATGGAGGCCTGCTGTTTGCTATATCAATCGCAAATTTCATCAGTTTCGTCAAATTATACACTTTAGTCCCTTCGTGCTTTTCTGCATTTTTGTCATTTTAGTCACTTTTTATGTTTTTGTCACCTTGGATATTATAAATACCTCTAATGTCATATGCGTTTTCTATGTTTTTAGCACCATCTTTACTTTAGGGGTCTTTTGTATTATAAACTTTATTAATGTCTTTATGGCTTTAGATGTTAATGATGATATGAATAACAATAGCAATTTATATATCAATGGCAATATTTAGATTGTTAATATTTCAAACATTTTAATCATTATTAATATTAAAAGTGTTAAAGATATATTTAAAATAAAAAAGATTATAAGGATAAAAAAAATTTATAGTATTGAAAATATTTATGCGATTTTAGATGTATTTAACTCTTTAAGCATTAAAAACAAAAAAAATATTTAAAATTACTATAATATTAATATTGAAATAAACACAGAAAACGCATATAATACAAAATGTATTAAATAAGGAGAAATTGACAAATGAAAGTATTATCGTTTATTACAGCAAAAGGTGGCTGTGGAAAGTCCAGCCTTACTCTAGAGGCAGCTACAGTATTCGGGAATATGTATGGAAAAAATAAAGTTTTAGTTATAGATTTAGATCAACAGTTATCATTATCAAAGAATTGCGGTGCAGATACAGAAGCGCCTAGCATCCTGGATGTACTTCAGGGCGAAATTCCAATTATGGAAGCCGTACAACACAATGATTTGTTTGATATCATAGTTGCTTCACCAAAGCTCGCAAGAGCTGATAGTTTATTCGACAGAGCAGAAGAAGATGAATATCTTCTAGCCGATGTATTGGATTTCGCTAAAAATACTTATGATTTTGTTTTCATTGACCCAGCTCCATCAAGAAATATTCTTCAGGAAATGCTTTATATAGCTGCTGATTACATAATTATCCCTACGAGAGTTGATGAGAGCTCATTAGATGCCGTTGCAACCACCGAAAACGAGTTAAATCGCCTCACAAACGGAAGAAACCAAAAAAGTCATGCCAAGCTCATTGGATACGTTTTAAACGAATATAACAAGCAAACAGCACTTGGACAGATGGCTCTTGAAACATTGGAGGAATCTAGCGAACGAAGA
>JAFYYE010000395.1 GCA_017557715.1 Pseudobutyrivibrio sp. | reverse complement strand
TACCATCTGCAAGCGCTGAAAGTGAATCATTAACTGCAAGGATAGGCTTTGTAAAGCTAACAGCAATGAAGAAAGCAACAATACCACCAACTAAAATAAGAATTAAACCTAATATATTAGATGTAATGGCACTCATACGTGCTGCATAAAGCACCTCATTTACAGGAACATCCATACATACTGTATAACCTGTAATTGGCTCTTTTACATAAGATGTATAGTTTAAATCACCCATTGCATTACTTTCAAATGTACCATCTTGCTTGTCTGAAGTTAAAAATGGTACATCACTAATAACGATTGTTTCGTCATCAGCTGATATTTCCATATAAGAAGCAGCGGCAATAGTTCCGTTCTTATCAACAATAAAGCATGAACCACCTGCATCTACTAAAACATCATGAAGCTGTGCTAAATCATAGCTTCTGTATAATACACCAATAACATTTTTTGTATTTGGCTGGAATACAGGAACGGCAAGACAAATGCTTCTAACACCTGTAGAAGTACTAACCATTACCGAAGAAGCAGTTGTTGAGCCCTTCATGGCACCCTGGAAATAATCTCTAGATGACACATCAGTAAGATCCTTATTATCACTTCTAAGAACCATCTGCCCCTGAGTATTTACAAGGGTAATTTCATTTCCATCATTAATCTTAGAATTAATGTACTGCATCTGATACTTAACAGCGTCTGCATTTTCTTGATTAACAAGATAATCTACTGTATCCTGAGAAGCAGCAATAGTATTTAATGCAGCTTCACCTTCAGCAAAAATAGTATTTAACGCTGCCTGTAAGTACCAAGCAGACCATTCATTCTGCTCCTTAGCTGCAAAAGTTGATTGCTTTGTAGCTGCAAAATAATTAACAGAAGTTGATACCAAAAGTGGTATACCTGCTAAAGCAACCATTGCAATAATAAGCTTTGTCTTTACACTAGAAAACAACGACTTCTTTTTCTTTTTCATTCTTACCTCCGAATCCATAAAGCGATAAACCAAAAACAAAAATTAAAGCTGTGTTATTTTTGTGAACACGAATTGAAATTATATCAGGTTCTGTAACGGTATGTTGTACTTATTCCAATGCAATCCATGAACTATTAGAGTTTTTTATGGTATTTATATTGTTATAATGCTCATAGAATATTTAATAAATCCCGAGAAATCACGAAAAAAAAAGATTGAAAACAAAAGTCTTCAATCTCTATAAACAAATTATTAATTCAGATAAACCATTAGTTGATGGTTTTAACAGCATATGCCATTATCGCCGCAACTGTTTTTGCATCCTGAAGCTTTCCAGAATAACACATCTCTAAAAGATCTTTTAATTCCCAAGCCTCTATATCTATTTCCTCAGATTCATCAAGATTCTGCTCTCCAACTTTTTCAAGATTTGTAGCAAGGTAAACATCTATTAATTCATCGCAAAAAGCTACTGTTGATTTAAGTGATAATAGCTTTTCTAACTTACCAGCGCGATAACCTGTTTCTTCTTCTAATTCTCTTGCAGCACAAATAGCTGTATCCTCATTTACAGAATCTCTCTTTCCTGCAGGAATCTCAAGTGTTTCTCGATTCAACGCATTTCTATATTGTCTTACCATCAAAATTTTACCATCCGGCTTTACAGCAAGTACGCAGGCTGCACCCATACGATGACTTATAAAATCCCATTTTTCTGTTTTACCATTTGGCAGAAGCATAGTGTCCTCATAGAAATCAAGAATAGAACCACTATGAACCAATTTTCTATCTATTCGTTTTATCTCTTTCATTAAGCTATTCTCCTTATAAAGATATGATACCTCATCAGTCAGCTCCGCTGACAGCTTTTCTCACCTCCCGGCTCGGTCGTTGCTAAACAGGCTACACTGGAGCCTAGCAACCCTCAAGGGGAAGCCAATTAAAAAAGCGGCTGGAATAAACCAGCCGCCCAGTAATTACTTCGCGTAATCTGTAACTCGTGACTCACGAATCACATTAACTTTAATCTGTCCTGGATACTCAAGCTGATTCTCAATCTGCTTTGAAATATCCCTCGCCATGATGACCATATCGGCATCTGTAACCTGTTCAGGAACCACCATGATTCGAATCTCTCTACCTGCTTGAATAGCAAAAGATTTTTCAACACCCTTAAAACTGTTTGAAATTTCCTCAAGTTCTTTTAATCTGTTTGTGTATGTCTCCATGGCCTCTCTACGAGCACCTGGACGAGCGGCACTGATTGTATCAGCCGCCTGAACGATACAAGCTATAAGTGTCTCTGGCTCTACATCGCCATGATGTGCCTCAACAGCATTTACAACTGTCTGAGACTCTTTGTACTTACGACAAAGATCTGCGCCGAGCTGTACGTGTGTACCCTCTTGCTCTCTATCTACTGCCTTTCCAATATCATGGAGTAAACCAGCACGCTTAGCTACTCTAACATCAAGACCAAGCTCTGCGGCAAGAAGTCCTGATAACTGAGCAACTTCGATAGAATGCTTAAGAACATTCTGACCGTAGCTAGTTCTGAATTTCATCTTTCCAAGTAATCTAAGAAGTTCTGGATGAATACCCTGAACGCCGACCTCGAGAGCGGCTGCATCGCCTTCCTCACGAATCTGCTGTTCTACTTCTTTCTTAGCCTTTTCAACAGTCTCTTCAATTCTAGCTGGATGAATACGACCATCCACAATAAGCTTTTCCAACGCTATACGTGCAATCTCACGTCTAACTGGATCAAAAGCAGATAAAATAACTGCCTCTGGAGTATCATCAATGATAAGCTCTACGCCTGTCATTGTCTCAAGTGTGCGGATATTTCTACCCTCACGACCAATGATACGACCCTTCATCTCATCGTTTGGAAGCTGAACTACTGAAATAGTAGTCTCAGCTACGTGATCTGCTGAGCACTTCTGAATAGCGCTAACAACGATTTCACGCGCCTTCTTCTCAGCTTCGTCCTTAGCCTGAGTAAGACTTTCCTTAATAAGCTTTGCTGCGTCTAATTTGACGTCTTCTTCTACAGATTTTAAAAGTTGTTCTTTTGCTTGTTCGGAGGTAAGTCCTGAGATTCTCTCTAGTTCCTGCACACGCTGCTGATTAAGCTTTGCAACCTCTTCTCGCTGCTTGTTAAGCTGCTGTTCCTGACGAGCAAATTCAGCTTCTCTTTTCTCTACTGCTTCAAGCTTTTTCTCAAGGTTATCTTCCTTTTGAGAAATTCTATGTTCGCTACGCTGAATTTCTGCTCGGCGCTCACGGATTTCCTTATCGAGATCGTTCTTCTGTCTCATGGCATCTTCCTTTGCCTCGAGCATAGCCTCTCTCTTCTTGGCTTCCGCACTCTTTACAGCCTCATCAATAATCTCACGAGCCTTTTCTTCAGCGGAACCAACTTTGTTCTTCCCCTGAGTCTCATGATATTTGTTTGCTGCAAAGAGAGTGACAACAACTGCTACCGCAACTGCAACGATAAGAATAATAATCGTTACTGCGTTCACAGGAGCACCTCCTTAATTTAATTTTCTAATTTTGAATATAAAATAAAAGCTATTTTGCTCTCATTTATAAACTTCAACACAATTAGTTTAACTTTATAGTGGGCTTATGTCAAGAGAATGTATACTATATATTGTGCCTGTGTATAATAATTAAACAAGCCCTTAATTTTAGCTTAAAGCACGACTTATGGACTCAGATGAAAAGCCTCTTCCAGCTAAGAAACGGTACATTTTCCCTTTATCCTCGTATGTAACACTTTCAATATCATACCCCTTCTTATCCAAGATTTTTTTTATTAAATCCTGCTCATCAGCTGTATACTCCTCATCAAGAACACGCTCTATTATTTCTGAAGAAATCCCCTTCCCCATCAAATCCTGACGGAGGCGATTTTTACTGCGAGATTCCTGATAGAAACGTATATGACTAGCTGCCATTCGAGCATCATCTAAATAGCCATAATCGTTTATATAATCTATAGCAATATCTATAATTTCAGATGGATAGCCGCCCTCCTTAAGCTTATCTCTAAGATTTTTTTCAGAACGATCCTGCTTTTCTAACAAATGAAGTGCGCGCTTTTTACATCTAGGAACGAGAATCTCAGTGCAGATTTCCTCATAATCTAAAGAGGACAAATCAACACCTTCCTTTATTCCGTAGCTTTCATATTCTTTTTTATATAGAACAAAATCTGCCCCGTTATCGAGACAGATTTTTGCTCTTCCCTTGGATAATTTAACAAGAGAAATAATTTCCATAATTATTCAATAACCTCTGTAGGGATATCTTCCTTTTCTCCACCAACCAAACCTACTTCGCTCTCGTCAGACTCAGCATAGTAATCGCGAATAGCACCAGCAATTTCCTCGCAAACCTCTGGATTCTGCTTTAAATAAGCCTTTGCATTCTCACGACCCTGGCCAATCTTTTCTCCAAGATATGCATACCATGCACCAGACTTCTGAATGATATCAAGGTTAGTAGCTACATCAAGAATATCTCCCTCGCGAGAAATACCCTCACCGAACATAATATCAAATTCAGCCTCTCTGAATGGAGGTGCTACCTTATTCTTTACAATTTTAGCACGTGTTCTGTTACCGATGACCTCACCGTTCTGCTTTAAAGCTTCGATACGGCGAACATCAATACGAACTGATGCATAGAACTTAAGTGCACGTCCACCTGTAGTAGTCTCAGGGTTACCAAACATAACGCCAACCTTCTCACGAAGCTGATTGATAAAGATTACAACACAGTTTGTCTTTGCAACAATACCTGTAAGCTTTCTCATAGCCTGAGACATAAGACGAGCATGAAGACCTACGTGTGAATCTCCCATGTCGCCATCAATTTCAGCCTTTGGAACAAGTGCTGCAACCGAATCCACTACGATGATATCTAAAGCACCTGAACGAACCATAGTCTCTGTAATCTCAAGAGCCTGCTCGCCATTATCTGGCTGAGAAATGTATAAATCATCAATATTAACACCAATTGCTTTTGCATACTTAGGATCAAGTGCGTGCTCCGCATCGATGAAACCTGCGATACCGCCTGCCTTCTGAACCTCTGCTACTGCATGGAGCGCAAGTGTAGTCTTACCAGATGACTCTGGTCCATATATTTCAATAATACGGCCTTTAGGGAAACCGCCCTGACCAAGTGCTATATCTAAGCTTATAGAACCTGTAGGAACAGTCTCTACCTGAATATTAGCGCCCTCGCCAAGCTTCATAACTGAGCCCTTACCGTATTGCTTTTCAATCTGAGAAATTGCCGCGTCTAACGCTCTAAGCTTATCTTCATTTGCCATTTTATAAAACCTCCGTTCGGAACAATTGTTCGTTTCTTTAATATAATAATAGTGAAATAGGTATTACTTGTCAACAAAAAAATGGGATAAAAAATAGAAATAAAAAACAAAAAAGACAGTGGCGAATGCCACTGTCCATTAATATACAATTCTATATATAAATAGTCAAGGTGTTTTTTAG
>JAFYYE010000394.1 GCA_017557715.1 Pseudobutyrivibrio sp. | reverse complement strand
ATGGGTATCAGTTTCATAAACCTTTAGACCTATTATGCAGTTGCTTACAATTGCATTTCCTAAATTAGAAGAGATGCAGCGAGATGGTGAAGCTGGCCGAAAGAAGATGACTAAGATTACTCGTTATCTTACAGTCGGTTTAGCACTGGGGGAATCTATTGCTATGGCAATTGGTTTTGGAAGAAGCGGATATCTTGTAGCTTATAATCCATTATATGTTATTTTAGTTGTAGCTTCTCTTACAGCAGGTTCTGCAGTCCTTATGTGGATTGGTGAGAGAATTACAGAAAGAGGAATCGGAAATGGTATTTCAATAGTTCTCACTATTAACATTATCAGCCGTATTCCATCTGATT
This sequence comes from Pseudobutyrivibrio sp., assembly GCA_017557715.1. Classification (GTDB taxonomy): domain Bacteria; phylum Bacillota; class Clostridia; order Lachnospirales; family Lachnospiraceae; genus Pseudobutyrivibrio. The sequence goes on along the minus strand of JAFYYE010000394.1, from coordinate 1,271 downwards.
TAACAAAGCTTTATGAGCAGTTCATGAAGGGGAAGACAGTACCAAAGGCAACACTTGCTGGTGTTATTATCGCGGCAATTATCGTTGCTCTTGTAGTATTTGTTGTTATCGTACAGAGCGCAGAAAGACGTATCCCAGTACAGTATTCCAATAAAATTCAGGGTAGAAGACAAGTTGGTGGTAATTCTTCTGTAATTCCTATGAAGGTTAATACAGCAGGCGTTATCCCAGTTATCTTCGCACAGTCCCTTTTACAGACTCCAATCATGCTTGTACAGTTATTCGATAAGGATGGCGTTCAGGGATTTTGGGGCAAAGTATTAAATGCTATGAATCAGTCTAACTGGTTTAACCCAGGAAATTGGGTAAATACAATTGGTGCAGTTGTTTATGTACTTCTCATCATTGGATTTGCTTATTTCTACACAGAGATTACATTCAATCCACTTGAGATTGCTGAGAATCTTAAGCGTTCAGGCGGATTTATCCCTGGTATTAGACCTGGAAAGCCAACTTCAGATTACTTAACAAGTATTTTGAAGCACATCATTTTCATTGGTGCAATTGGTCTTTCAATCGTAGCTATACTTCCACTCATCTTTAATGGTTTACTTGGCGCAAGCGTTTCATTTGGTGGAACATCAATCATCATTATTGTTGGTGTTATCGTTGAAACACTTAAGCAGGTTGAATCACAGATGATGGTTCGTAATTACAAAGGCTTTTTAAATGACTAATCGTCATTGAGATACCGAAGGAGATACGTGGGATTTTCCGCGTATCTCTTAAGGTGTTTTTAGAGAAAAAATATTATTTATAAATCTATGCAGGAGGTTTTTATTAATATGAAGATTATTATGTTAGGTGCACCTGGTGCAGGCAAAGGAACACAGGCAAAGCAGATTGCTTCAAAGTATTCTATTCCTCACATTTCTACAGGTGATATATTCCGTGCTAACATTAAAAACGGTACAGATCTTGGAAAAAAAGCAAAGGAATACATGGATCAGGGTTTGCTTGTTCCAGATGAACTTACATGTGATCTTGTAATGGACCGTATTGCACAGGATGATGCTAAAAATGGATTTGTATTAGATGGTTTCCCAAGAACTATTCCTCAGGCAGAGGCTCTTGACGCAGCTCTTACAAAGATTGGTCAGGCAATGGATTTTGCTATCGATGTAGATGTTCCAGATGAGAATATCATCAACAGAATGTCAGGACGTAGAGCCTGCCTTAACTGTGGCGCAACATATCACATCGTATCAATT
>JAFYYE010000037.1 GCA_017557715.1 Pseudobutyrivibrio sp. | reverse complement strand
ATTACCACTGTATACTGCTGCTGACTAGCCAAGCCTGTGTTTGCTGTTCCAGTCACCCAGACAGTATATGTACCAGGAGTATTTAAATCATAATTTCCATTTAATTCCAAGCTATAATTCCATTTTTCAACTTCAGCACCGTTGTTATCTTTAAGACCAATATAGTCCTTCAGCTTTTCGGCATTAATTCCCTTGTAAGCGTACACAATGCCATCGCCACGGTCCTGCTTGAGATACTGAGTTGGATTTAAATAAAACCATGGATTGTAAGCTGCTGCTTCTGTAGGATCAAAATTTCCAAAACCAATCTCAAGATTCATCTTTACAGGATTTGGCTTACCAAGTGGTCCTGGATTCTCAGCATCATCATATACAACTACATAAGTACCAGCCTTGCAATTATCATAAATCCACTTTAAATCAGCCACTGCCATACGAACACATCCTGCTGATGCACCCTCTCCAAGCTTATTAAAAGCATCTCCATAAAGAGTGTTTACACTTGGCTGACTGTATGGAACTGAATGAAAAAGTATATGGCCATTGAATCGGATTGCATATCTTCCATATGTATCTCCAAAAAGCTTTCTCCACTCATAATAATCAGATGTCTGGAACAAGCCTGTTGGAGTGTCTTCCATGTTACGACCTACTGAGCAAAGAAAAGATCTTTCTGGAACAGTGTACATTCCCTGCTCATCCTGACTATATACTGTAACGCAGTTAGCTGCGCGATTTACATAAATAGCATAATTTGGAAGTTCAGCAGCTTCAACCTTCTTTCCAGAAGCAAACAAACTAGCAAATAACGATATAATAAAAACAAGTGCAATTCGTTCTAAAACTATAATGATTTTCAAAATAAATACCCTCACATAACTTTTCGAAATATCGCAAAAATTATATGAGGGTAAACTATATTTTTCAACTATGTATTAATAAAGTTCAAGAAATTTTCACATTTTATCTTTAGAGAATAAATATGCTGCCATGGCAGATACACATGGAACCGTGCCTATGATGCCAATAGAACCAGCAATAGCGCGAATCATTTCTATGGCAACAAAGTCTGTATTCACAAGCTGTGTGAAGGAAACGCCATAAGAATAAATCAGCACCATCATATTAAGTGAGCCACCGACATAGGCAAGCACCAGGGTATTTGACATGGTGCCCATAGCATCTTTTCCAATGTTCATGCCAGCCTTGAACAGTTCCTTAAAACCAAGCTTTTTGTTTGCCTCGTGAACCTCACTAATGGCTGATGAGATAGACATTGCTATATCCATTACCGCACCCATAGCTGCAATAAGAATTCCGCTGATGAAAAGTCCTCTCATCTTAAGAGAGAATGTGGATTTCACCAAAAGCATTGCCTCTGCCTCATCCATCTGGAAGGTTGTGACTCCTCCAATCTTTGCTGCAATTTCACCAAGAAGAGCTGCCACCAGCACGCCAGCAAGAGAGCCTAGAGCTGCTGCAATAGTCTTCTTCTGCACTCCACCAATAAGTAGGAAGCATACTGCGGATGTAATAAACACAATCAATACAGTAAGTGGCACTGTGGACACACCCTTTAATGCTAACGGAAGCAGAACATAGATAATTACAAGCACTGTATAAACAAGTCCCAAAAACGCTTTCAACCCCTGCTTGCCACCAAAGATTACAAGCACTGCAAAGAACAATATTATAAGACCTATGAACAAAGGAATCCTGTTGTAGTTGTAAATGCTGACATTGTAAACACCATCATCTGTGGTGTCTACTCGAACACTAACCTTATCTCCCTTTGCTACATCCACATTATAAAGTGCACTGTAATAATTGGTCACATGACATACATCGCCTTTATATCGGCCTGTCAAAAGCTCTACCTCAAGCTCAGTGCTTCCTTTTTTTACATTTTCAACGTCTTTATCAATCGTTGTATTGTCCTCTAAAACAGAAAGAACTCTAGCGGTTTCATATTCAACGCCAGAGCTCTCTGTAATAGTATATGTAGGTCTGTCAGTGTTGGCGTAGATGATTACCCCAAGACTGACAGCCACAAATACAACGACTGATACAATTTTAATTATCAGTTCGTTTTTCATATTTTACTTTCCAAAGATTTTTGCTAATAATAGTGCAAGTTTTCCTGTCTTAGCAAGAACACCTGCGGCGCCTGCAAGAATTATAACAGAACCTGCTGCAACTGGCACTACTGGGAATGATTTTTTTGGAGCAGATGTTGGAACTGGCTCTTCATCAATTGCCTGTGGCTCTGGATCAAGAGTAGCCTCATTTGAACCTGCACTGATTTCTTCCTCATCCTCAGCTACCACTGGCTCTTCTTCAGTTGCCTCATCATTGTTAGCTGTCTGATTATTACCAAGATAGTTGTCTCTTGCTGTTCGGAATCTGTTTACAAGATTTCTTACAGTTCTTCCTACTGGTGTGTTTTCGATTGGAGCAAGGATAGCATCAACAACCTTATCAATAACTTTGTTGATAGCCTTTACAGCAGCTGCTGCTCTCTCAGCAGGAGTCTTTCCACTATTTCCGCTGTTACCACTTCCACCGTTTCCGCCATTGCCTGATGAAGAACCATTTGCAAGAACGATATCATCACAGTTACGAACTCTGAATACAGGAACTGATACATCAGAATCTCCCTCTGGGTGCATGTAAAGCACACCAGCTGCAGAAACTGTAGCACCAACCTTAACAAAGTCACCAACAGTGTTAACGCCTGTTGCGCCAGACTTGATATAACCATCAATGAAGATAGCTGCCTCAACGCCTGTTGAATCCTTGAGCCAGAACTCAGCTACTGTTCCATCATCATTATATTCAACGCGTGTAACTGTACCTGTTGTCTTAAGAAGCTGACCACCAAGATTCTCATAATCCATAGCTGTCTTTGTATCAACTTCCTTTGGAGCCCATACATATGGGTCAGCATCAAGAATCTTAGATGAAATAACCTTAAGCTCCTTGTCGCCCTGGTACTGTGAAACATATCCTACGATACGCACCTTTGTACCGATTGAAAGACCTGGTGTTGCATATGGGAAGATATCCATACCACCTGTCTCATCCTGGATGTAGATTGTATCGAAGAATGTTGTATTCTCGTTATCTGTACCAGATGTAACATAACCTTCAACTGCAAACACTTCGTTCATCTTACCTGCACGAGCCTCTGCGATTGTAGATGTAGGAAGCTGTACTGTAACACCATCAAGAATGTTATTGATGATTGTGTGGTTTGTATATGGAAGAGAATCGTTGTTGTCCATCTCTGCCTTTACTTCGAAGTCTGAAATGAATACGCCACCAGCTACGAAGATGTTACCACCAGCCTTTGTGTGCTGAGTAGCAAGGAATGTTACGTTGCCAAGGTTATCATTCTTGCTTCCCTTAACGCCATTATCTAAAGTACCTGGCTGAGCATTTCCATCCTTGTCCTTGCAATCTACTGAGTAAGTAGTATCAAAGCCCTTAACAAGCCACTGTGCCTTGTCTACAAAATCTGTAGCCTCACCGTTTGACATATCAACTGAGCAGCCTGAGTACTGGCTATACTTCTGGCCATCTCTTAATCCTGCAAAGAATGCTGAGTCTGTGTTGTAAGTAGTTGGGTACATTCTGTAAACCTGACCACCATTGTTTGTATCATCACAGACCTCATCAGAACCCATGCGGATTGTAGAACCAATTGCTTCGAGGAGCTTGTTCTGTTCTGTAGCTGTCTGACCGTCAGTTGTATCAGAGTAATCTGCAAGACCACAAACGATTACTGAACCACCAGCTGCTACGTAATCCTTAACCATAGCGATGAACTCATCACTGTAGTGAGAAACTACGTAATCACCAGCATTTGCTGTACCAGACTTCTTAGCTGGTGCAGATACTACAAGTAATGAGCACTTTGAAAGCATCTCTGGTGTGATTTCTGTTGTAACAACCTGAGCGCGAATGTTTTTCTTAGCACAGATTGAAATGAATGCCGACATGTTGCCGCCGTAGTAGCCAGTAACATAATCGTTGTAATGTGTACCATCAATGAGTACGTCTGTAACCATCTCTGGAACCGCATAGCTAAGCTGAAGCTTATCTGAGTAAATCTTAGGTACTCCGTTAAGTGTTGCGTTAACAATTACCTCGTAAGTAACCTGTCCAGCCTCGTTGTATACGAAATCTGTCTTGAAGGTTGCTGTACCCTGTGACTTAACTGATGTAATACCAGCATCTGCACCTGAAAGGTTTACAACCTTTGTTTCGTTATTATCAACATCCTTAAGTAATACTTCGATGTTGTTAATCTCAAGATCTGTTGCCTCATTATTGTAGAAGTCAACATTGATATCAAGGCTTTCTCCCTTAACTGGAAGAACTGTGTTTGTGTAAGTCTTGTTGATACCACAAGCCTCAACCTCACCTACCCATACAGGAGCTGTAACAGCGATATCGCCATCATCTTCTGTAATCTTTAAGTAGTAGTAAGAGTATTTTGCTGGTACCTCGAATGTAACTGTCTTCTCGTTAGTATCTACATTCTCCATTGCGATTGACTGACCACCGTTAACGATAACCTCAACACGTCCAATCTTTGAATCTGTAGGATCCTTGATGTCTGCCTTGAGCTCAACAGTATCACCTACTGCATCCTTCTCAAGGATTGTACCCATGATGTTATTATCAAGTGTGTAATATACGCTAAGGTCATTATCCTCTGTTGCGTAAATACGATAATTTCTCATGGCATCGTAAATAGCATTTTCATCGTTTGTATCAGCAAGCATTACTGTACGTGCTGTGTTGGCATCGCCCCACTTACCCTTGTGGTTATCCTGGTTGTTTGTAGGAGCTACATGCCATCCCTTATCAAGGGCACGAGTGTAGTACTCGTATGATGGGAAGTAACCCGAAGAGCCGATTGTTCCTTCACCGTTACCTACCTCAATCATTGTGATTAACGCATCGTTCTCTTCTGTGTAGTATGCGAAATCCTGGAAATCACCGAAGGTTGTACCTGGGTGGTTGAACTGGCTGATTGAATCAGGAACAGTTCTAAGTGCAGCATAGTAATTCTGTAATGCTGTTGAGTATGTGCTGTAAGCTGTCTGAGTACGGCTCTGGAAACCTGGTGTATTGAATGTGTTCATATGACCAAGTCCGTTTGACCATGTCATCTCATAACCGTAAGCACATGTAAATTTATCTGTTGTGTACTGCTTTACAAGATTGTGAGCGTATGTCCACTCATCTGTATCAGCCTTATCAACGTTTTCTGTAATCTTTGACTCCTTCTCGTTGTCGATTGAGTTAGAGTGGTCAGTGATTACTGTGAAGTCCATGTTGTCTACCTTAGTTACATGCTCTAAGGCATCCTTAAGTGAACCAGCACCATCGGAAATATTTGTGTGTGAGTGAATCTGTCCAAAGTAAATGTTGTACTTGTCGTTAAGCTTCTTTGTAAACTTAAGTGTTGAAACTGGACTATCAAGATAGCCTTCCTTT
>JAFYYE010000393.1 GCA_017557715.1 Pseudobutyrivibrio sp. | reverse complement strand
GCTGATGGTATGTGTCCATCTTATCAATGGCTCTATCTGATTTATAGTCTTTTATGAGCTCTTCGGTTATCTCAAGGATTTCCTGCTCAATCTTTTTTCCGTCCATTACCTTATCTCCTAACAATTTATTGCATATTATTTTAGCACATGTGAAATCAAATTGCCTAAAAAACCTTACACTTCCACACTTCTCTTTATCGCTTCACAAATCACATGATTTGCAAGAGTGCCCACCACATCAAGTGATGCTTCCACATCTCCAAGAGACATAGCATAGATACTGTCCCCATCCATAGATGTATGGACTGGGCGAATTGAACGTGCATATCCATCATGACCCATTCCTGCAAGCTTACAGAGCTGTGTCTTATTAAACTTGGCATTTGTAAGAATAATTCCGATAGTTGTGTTTGTGGTCATGCCAACTGGAGGTTTTACAAACATATCGTATAGGAGCTCCTCGCTTGAAACCTTATTCAATCCAGTACCCTTTTCGTTTTTAACACCAGCAATTCTCTTGCCGTTCTTTGCATCGTACACATCACCAATGGCATTTGTGCAGATGATTGCGCCAACCTTTAATTCGCCAAGCTCCACAGCATAACTTGCTATTCCTGACTTCCAGCATCTGTCCGCACCAAGAAGCTTTCCTACTGTAGCACCACATCCAGCACCTACGCTTCCATCTTTATAATTTCCATTCTTCTTAAAAGCTAGCTCTGTAGCCTTATATCCCATAGACTTGTCAGGATATACATCACTTCGACCTATACCAAGGTCAAAAATATCCGACTGACAAACAAGTGGTACCACAACATCCCCAACTGGAAAACCTATCTTGTGCTCTGAAAGATACTGCATTACCCCGCTGGCTGCTTCAAGACCAAATGCTGAGCCACCGCCCAAAACAACACTGTGAATTACTTCTGCTGCTGCAAGAGGATCAAGCAATCCAGACTCACGACCTGCAGGACCGCCACCTCTAATATCAAGACCACAAGGTGCTCCCTCTGGAGCCACAATAACTGTAACTCCTGTCATTGCTTTCTTGTCTTCTGTCTGACCAATTTTCACATTTCCTATTGATGTTACACTTATCTCTTTAAGTTTCATTGTCCCATCTCCATATTTAATACGTATTTACGTTTCCTATTCCTAATAATAATTAAATCACAGTGAAACAAATATAGCCATAACAAATAATATTTGGTAATATTTTTATGATTTTAAATCAACCCGAGAATGATTTATGAAAGGACAAATTCCAATGAAAAAACGTTTTTTAGCTGGAATACTAGCCATCGCCTGCTCACTTTCTCTTGTGGGTTGTGATGGCGGCTTTACAGAAAATTTTAAGAACATAATTGGAGATACCAGCAAGACTCCTATGCAAGTAACTATAGTAAACCATCCTGTAGAGGCTAAATTAGCTGGAGATGTTAAGGCTACTGGTGCATACTCTGAAGTTATTCTTTCAGATGATACTGCAGAAAATTTTCAAAACCTCAAAAATGCATTAGATGATTACAATTCAAGCTGGGCTGAGAGCACAAAAAGCTCCGTTGCCGATTATGGATATTTTATTGAAGAATATCCTGAGGATTATGAGGCTGGCTACGATGAATCTACCAATCTCACACTTGTCCGTGCAGACTCAAAGCTCTTCTCCTTACTAGGGAACTGCTATTACTACACTGGTGGAGCTCACCCAAGTCACTACACCTTTTCTATCAACCTAGATACAAATACCGGTCATCCTATGACGATTTCAGAGGTAGTCACAGATACTTCCAAGCTGGCAGATGTCATTCGCCAAAAGGTCTATGACAAGTATCCTGAAAATAAAGAAGAAATCGAGAATTACTTCATTTGCAACTGTGCCTCTGAGAAAGATGCCTTTGAAACTTATTTGGAGGAGGATACCTACACATGGACTCTCACTGATGAAGGTCTTCACATCTATTTTTCACCTTATGAAATAGCTAGCTATGCAACTGGCGATATGGATGTTGTGATTACTGAGGATGATTTGCCTGGCCTTATTCAGGATTCTTATGAGCTTTCAGCACCACAGGATTTAGCGGAAATTGTAACTTACGAGGACGCTGAACTT
>JAFYYE010000392.1 GCA_017557715.1 Pseudobutyrivibrio sp. | reverse complement strand
GACAAAAAACAAATTTTCTATTTACACTTCTTTAGTTCCAATCATTTGGGGCGATACTAAGATTAATTTCCTAGACACACCAGGTTATTTTGATTTCGTCGGAGAAGCTGAGGAGGCAGTTTCAGCAGCAGATGCGGCTATTATTGTTATTTCAGGTAAAAGCGGAATTGAAGTTGGTACAAAGAGAGCTTGGGAGATGTGTGAAAAGTTTAATCTTCCTAGAATGGTATTTGTAACTGACATGGATATAGATGATGCCAGCTATAGAGAAATCGTAGAAGAGCTTCAGAGCTTATACGGAAAGAAGATTGCTCCTTTCCATCTTCCAATAAGAGAAAATGGAGAGTTTGTTGGCTACGTTAATGTTATTCAGCAAATGGGTAAGCGCTGGAAGGCTGATGGTACAGTTGAACATTGTGATGTTCCTGATTATAGCAAGGAATATTTGGAGAAATATCGTGAAGCTTTGATGGAATCAGTTGCTGAGACATCAGAGGAATTCATGGATCGCTATTTTGGTGGCGAAGAGTTCTCTGAGGATGAGATTCGTCAGGCACTTCGTGTAAATGTGGGAACAGGTGATATTGTTCCGGTTATGATGGGTTCAAATCTTACAAACAGAGGTCAGTACACAATGCTTACTGACGTTGTTAAGTATCTTCCATCACCTGCTGATTGCAAGATTACTGGAATTAACGCGAATACCAATGAGGTTTACGAGGCAAATTATGACTTCTCTAAGCCAAAGAGTGCATATGTTTTCAAGACAATCGTAGATCCATTCGTTGGAAAGTATTCTTTAGTAAAAGTTAATTCAGGTGTTCTTAAGACTGACGATTTGCTTTATAACAAGCATAAAGAGTCAGAGGAGAAGATTGGAAAGCTTTATATTTTGACAGGAAGTAAAGCTGATGAAGTACCTGAGGTACATGCAGGAGATATATGTGCTCTTTCTAAGCTTCAGAAAGTTGCAACAACAGATTCTCTTTCTACGAAGGCTAATCCAATTCTTTATATTAGAACACCACTTTCAGTTCCTTATACATACAAGAGATATAAGGCTAAGAATAAGGGAGATGAAGATAAAATTGCACAGGCACTCGCAAAGCTTTGTGCTGAGGATTTAACAATTAAGGCTGTTAATGATGGTGAGAATAGCCAGTCACTTCTTTATGGTATCGGCGACAGGCATATTGATATGCTTGTTCAGAAGCTAAATGAGAAGTATAAAGTAGACATTGAACTTAGTCAGCCAAAGATTGCTTTTAAAGAGACAATTAGAGGAAAGGCTGATGTTGAGTACAAGTATAAGAAGCAGACTGGTGGTCATGGTCAGTATGGTCACGTTAAGATGACATTCGAGCCTTCAGGAAACATGGAAGAACATTACAACTTTACAGAGTCTGTTGTTGGTGGTGCTGTTCCAAAGAATTACTTCCCAGCAGTTGAAAAGGGATTGTCTGAGGCAGTGCTTGCAGGACCACTTGCAGCTTATCCTGTTGTTGGTGTACATGCTAATCTTTATGATGGAAGCTACCACCCAGTTGATTCTTCGGAAATGGCATTCAAGGTTGCAGCTAAGGGAGCATTCAAGGATGGTATCATGAAGGCAAATCCAATTCTTCTTGAGCCTATCGAGACACTTAAGGTTGTAGTTCCAGATAACTACACTGGTGATGTAATGGGCGATTTGAACAAGAGACGTGGACGTGTTCTTGGTATGAACCCTACAGAAACTGGTGGAAAGACTGAGGTTATGGCAGAAGTTCCTATGGCTGAGCTTTATGGCTATGACACAACACTTCGTTCTATGACTGGTGGTTATGGAACATTCTCTTATGAGTTGGCTCGTTACGAGCAGGTTCCATCTGATGTTCAGGCTAAGGAGGTTGAGAGACGCGCTAATAAGATTAAGGATGTAGACGAAGAATAACTACATAAATATATTTACAGGCTGTCAGTAATGGCAGCCTGTTTTTTGAGTTATGAAGAAAGGTATTTTGCAACTGTATCAAGGAAATAAGCGTACAGGTGTCAATGTTGACTATGTGATTTATTAGTATTAAGCTACTACCTAAACAAAAATATAGAAGGATTATTATCTTATGAAAATAATTGGAATATTTTTGGGAATTGTTGCTATTGCACTTTTTATAATTCCATCAAGGGATAAATTAAGCAAAAAAAAGAGATTAATTTATTATTTATGCGGTGGGACTATGGCGGCCTTTGGCGGATTATTTATTCATATTTACAATGATAATGACATATGGGAAAAAATAAGATCTGAAGAATATGGGGTGTATATAGGTGCAAACCCAGAGGATTTGTTAGAAAAAGATTTACCTAAGACTATTGTAATTGATGCTCAGTATTATACTTCAAAAGAAATCAGCAAATTAAAGGAAGATGGTCATATCGTATATACGTATCTTAATTTAGGCTCTATTGAGAGCTTCAGAGACTACTACAATGACTATGAAGATATAACCCTTGGTGCTTATGAAAATTGGGATGATGAGCAGTGGGTTGATGTTTCACAAGCTAAATGGCAGGATTTCGTTTTAGAAATGGCTGATGATCTGTTAGATAAAGGGGTAGATGGATTTTTTATTGATAATTGTGATGTTTATTATAATTATCCTACTGATGAAATTTTTGATGGTGTTTCTGCAATTTTAAGAAAGCTAAATGGAAGGGATACCTATGTATTAATAAATGGTGGAGATTATTTTGTCAATGAATACTATAATCGATATAATTCCTTAGATGCTATTTTAGATGGTGTTAATCAAGAAACCGTATATACAGCAATTGATTGGCAGAATGATAAATTTACTGTAAACGAAGAGGATGAAAGAGATTACTTCCTTTCTTATCTTGAGCTTGTTATGGATGATGGAAAGGATGTGTATGCTCTTGAATATACAAATGATGAGGATATAAAGAAACAAGCAATTAAGCTGGCTAATTCCTACGGATATCATATATATGTGTCAGATTCACTTGAATTAGATTAGAAGTTAAATTAAATCTAGGTTATTCGTTGCAAAAATATCAAGGGTTTATTATAATTTTTTTTTAGTTAGATATAGAGCGAGGTATAAATACAATGAAACATAATTTCAAAGCAATTGAGAAAAAATGGCAGGCAGCTTGGGAAAAAGATCAGATTTTCAAGGCAGTTGATGGTTCTGATAAGCCAAAGTTTTATGGTCTTGTTGAGTTCCCATATCCATCAGG
>JAFYYE010000391.1 GCA_017557715.1 Pseudobutyrivibrio sp. | reverse complement strand
GGGTTGATTCTTTTCATTATCGTGAAGTATGCCATTGACAGGGCAATGGAATCAAACCGTTCTTCAGTTGCGGCTTTTGAGAAAATGACAACCACAACAGAGCAGATCATTGCCAACTATCTGGAGGATGAGCAGCATCTGTGCGATATATGGTCGAATTACATCAACAGGTCTGCGGAGGCTGGCACTCCAATGACTGTTGAGGAGGCCATTTCCTATATTAGAAAAGCAAAAATTTCTCCTGAAATCTCAGGACATCTTATCTATATTGATGACGGGTCAATGGCTGGCATTTCTACCACCGCCAGCTCAACGGACACGTCGGATTACTCTGTAAAATATTCCCATATAAATATTTTTGAAAATCTGGAAATAAGCAATGTGGATGGCGTAGTCAATCTGACCAGAGCTTACACCAACCCTTTAAATGGCGTTCAGTCTATTGCTTTTTTGAATAATGTCAAGGTATTGGATGATGAAACAGGCGACATGCGAGAGGGACTGCTTCTTCGTGTTGTACCTGTAAGTCGTCTGGAGCAGAAGCTTGTGTTTTTGAAGGGTGAATATGAAAACGTGGAGATATCTCTTATCGATTGGGATGGAGATTATATGATTCACGGAAAATCCTTGAAAAACAGTAATTTATTTGAATATTTTAAATCCTACAACCCTATGACAACTCAGGAATATAACAGGGTGGTGGATTCCATTCGTACTGAGACTGGCTCTATGCATATTCGTAACTCAAAGGATGAAGATAGTGTCATTGCATATGCTCCTTTAAGTAATCTTGATTACTGGTTCATTGTGGCTTATATTCCTGCAAAAGAGCTGACAGCAAACAGGTCTATTGATTGGATTCTTTTAGTAATTGTATCTTTTGGATTGGTAGTTCTCTTGCACTTTAACCTGGCAATACTCCTTAAATTCAATCGAAAGTTATCGGTAGCTGCAGAGGCTGCAAATCAGGCGAATGAAGCAAAATCATACTTCCTTTCAACAATGTCCCACGATATCAGGACTCCTATGAACGCAATTCTAGGCATGAATGAAATGATTCTGAGGGATAGCAGAGAGGATAAGATACTTTCTTATTCTGAGAATATTAGGATAGCAGGTAATACTCTTCTTGGAATTATCAATGACATTCTTGATTTTTCTAAGATTGAAGCAGGAAAGATGGAAATCATTAATGTGGAGTACAATTTCGCTTCACTTTTGAATGATCTTGTAAACATGGTTCAAAGAAAGGCTGATGAAAAGGGACTTAGCTTTAGGCTTGAGGTGGACCCCAATATACCAACACTCCTGCAGGGGGATGAGATAAGAATCAAGCAGGTTATCACAAATATCCTTTCAAATGCTGTTAAATACACCAAAGAAGGAGAGGTTGTCTTTTCTATATCCAGCAGTAAATGCGAAGATGACCCAGAAACAGTAAATCTCCATGTCAGCGTGAAGGATACTGGAGTAGGGATTAAGCCCGAAGACCTCGGCAGGTTGTTTGAAGCCTTCGAGAGATTTGAAGAAAAGAAGAATCGAAACATAGAAGGTACTGGTCTTGGAATGGCCATTGCACAAAGCTTCCTTAATATGATGGGCAGTAAGCTACAGGTGGAAAGCGAGTACGGCGTGGGCTCTGACTTCTCTTTTGACTTGAAGCAAAAGGTAATGAAGTGGGAGCCAATTGGCGAGTTTGATACAGCTGTTAAGCAGCTTATGAACAACAGGGAGCTTTACCGAGTGAAGTTTGCAGCACCTAAGGCCAGAATATTGGTGGTGGATGACAATGAGATTAACCTGAAGGTATTTGTAAGCTTGCTTGGTGACACAAAGATGCAGATAGATACAGCAGATAGCGGAGATGCCGGCATAGCCTTATTTAAGAGGAATTTCTATGATGTGATTTTCCTGGATCACATGATGCCTGACAAGGATGGAATCGAGACCATAAAGGAGATGAAAGAGTGTAATGACACTCCTAACCAGAAGACACCGGTAATCTGTCTTACTGCAAATGCCATATCAGGCATGCGTGAAACCTATATAAATGCTGGTTTTGACGACTATCTGACAAAGCCAATTGATACAAATAAACTGGAAAGTATGTTGCTTACATATTTGCCTCAAGATCTGGTGACTAGTGCAGAGGACATAGCTACAGAAGAAAAACAAGAAAAGACCAACTCCAAGACCCTGCATAGCATTCTTGTAGTAAGCGAAGATGTGGGATTTTTGAAGAAGATAAGGTCACGGCTAACAGATAAGTATAATGTGGTGTTAGTTAAATCAGAAGAACAGGCAATGACTTATCTGCAAAAGCAGGAAGCAATTGAACCTACAGATACAGAAAGGAGAGAACATGAATAGACGAAATAAAACAATTACTTCACTAATTCTTATTACGGCATTGGTTTTTGGCGCCGTCAGCTGTGGCCAGACTCAGGACCAAAAACAGAGTCAAAGCCAAAGTGAAGACCAGAGCCAAAGCCAGCAAGCGGAAGTTAAAAAAGAGTTTTCTCCAAAATATTCGAAAGACACTGAATATACATTGTCAGTGGTGGGAACTTATTCAAATTTCGAATCATTGGAAAGTGAGTTTGAAAGATTCTATGCTTACTATCCAAAAGGCGAGATTGAGTATACCTACCTTGATGATTACATCAATACTATAGCAAAGGCCTTGGCAGGACAGGAGATGCCTGATATTTATGTGGTACAGCCATGGATGTATGGAGATGAACGATTTGACTCCTTGTTTGAAGGTGCAGAGGTTCTTTCGAATCCAGAACTTGAGGTTAATCTGGATTGTATCCGTACTGGACTCAGATGGGAGATGGAAAATGACGAGATACTTACGCTACCTATATTTGCAACCTCCTATGGAATGCTGGTAAATATGGATATCTTTGAAAAAGAGGGACTTGAGGTACCCAAGACTTTTGACGAACTAAAGAAAATCTGTGACAAGCTTAAGGCAGCTGGATACGAGTCTCCGATAATGGGCAGCAACACCTCAACTACACCAGGAATTGGCTACGCTTTTGCATACCCAATGTTTGCTAAGACCATAAAAGATGACAGAAGCATTGAGGAAGACCTTAATAATCTTGTACCTTCAGCAGGTGAAGCAATGCGTGCATCCCTAACCAGACTGAAAGAGCTGGTGGATTACGGTTGCATAGATATTGATAAGTGTACAGAGGAAATAGAAGACGATTATAATGCAGTAATTATGAGATTTTTCGAGGGGGATGTTCCAATGATGCTCTGTTCTGGAGATATTGTTTCCGGAACCAAGAAACGCGAGAGCAAATCAGAAGCCTTCGAGGCAAATCCATTTGAGTACGACTTTTATGTAGCACCATCAGGAGATGAAGGCGGCTATTATATGGATTCTATGAATTTATTATTCTGTGTAAATAAAAATAGCGTAAACCTTGATATGACCAATGAATTTATTCGTTTCCTGGCAAACGAAAAGGAACTGGGCCTGATGGCACAGGAGAAGAGACTCATAACTCCAACCAAGGATTACTCACTTGATGAAGTATATGCTTCACTTTCAGATTTTCCAGAGGAGAGAACTGTTAACTTTAGAGATATAGAAATCATGGATACAGCAGTAAAACAGTTCAGGGCAGCAGCCTTTGCGGTAATAAATGGGAAGATGACAGTGGATGAAGCAGTAGAAAGCTACGGCACAATCCCAACGGACTAAATCTGCTTAAAGAGTATCAATCATTTGCTGGGCAAGCGACTTTGCTTCTTCGTAGTCAAGATTGGTGACCAGCTTGTCCAATGCATTTAGGTCGCCCGAAAACTCATCATTGCAGTCATAGGAAAAAAGCTGTCTGACTGCATCTTCGGCAGCGCCAAGATCAAAGTCATCTATTGCACCGATGAGCTTGTTTAGGATATGTGAAATGGCACCTTTATCAAAGCTGGCTTTTGCACCTTCATCTTTAGTTGCGAATGGCTCAAGATAAGGCTTTAGTGCCATAAAAGAATTTAAAACAGCTGGGGTAAGTTTTTCAATTTCTTCCAGATTGTTTTCTTTACCAAGCTTTTCAAGGGTAAAGAAATCTTCACCAAGGTCCATGGCGCCAATCGTGCGGCAGGTGGTCTTGAGAGAATGAACTTCTATGGTGTAATTTTGGATGTTTTTTCGCGAGAGACAACATTCGACTGAATTGACCTTTGAATCCATGAGCTTGTAGACATCACCAAGAAGCTCTATGAAAAGTGACTCTGAGCCAGAATTTTTTATAGCTTTATCTACATCGATACCTGGAATATTAATATTCATTGAAATGGTTCCTCCGTGGGCTGTTTCAATGTTAGTTTCATCTTGAGTATACCACTATAAAGTTGAGGCATAAACGTCTTTAGATATCATTAATTAGGAGAATTGTCTTTAAGGAGGTTAATATGATTCCGCAGATTATAGTTGTTGACGATGACCCTATAATTCTTAAAGGAGCCTGGAATACCCTTACGGGTGCGGGGCTTAAGGTTGTTGCGCTCAAATCCGGAAAAGCTCTTTTTGAATACATTAAGGACAACGCTGCGCCCGACCTTATTCTTATGGATATAAGCATGCCTGAGATGGACGGCTTCGAAGTTATTAAGGAACTTAAGAAGAGTGAGGATGGCTGGAAAGATACACCTGTAATCTTTTTAACGGCAAATGAAGATGAGGATGCTGAGACGACAGGTCTCTCTCTTGGGGCAATGGACTTTATTAGAAAGCCATTTGTGGCAAGTGTGTTGGTGCTTAGGGTGAAGCATGCCGTGGAGTTGGTCAGACTCCAGCGAGACCTTGAGGGCATGGTGGTTGAGAAGACTAAAGAAAACGAGAATCTTTTCATGCACGTAGTAGAGAGCC
>JAFYYE010000390.1 GCA_017557715.1 Pseudobutyrivibrio sp. | reverse complement strand
GGTAACTCCAATAATTACCGACACAAGCACTGGATATGGCATCTTCATAATCAGACATCCTACGTAACATATAATGCCAATAATTATGGAATCTATTATTTTGCCAATTATAAAACCATAGAAAATATCGCCAGACTTTCTGCTAATATCCAAAATAATGTTGGCATAATGAGGCCTAAACATTCCGCAAATAAGCTTCTTAGCTTGACCTTTAAACAATTCCTTGGACATTAATACATATACCGATACAAACATTCCAACGATAAGATTTATGATAATCTTGCCCACCGACAACACGCTGGATGTGATGGTCGTCATCATTTTTGACTGGTCGTAATCAATATATTTATTCAATAAATCCAGTCCCTGATCGAGCAAATCTCCAATCTTATTGTCTTTTGCCTTCATAAGGGTCTCTTCATAATTACCCCTTGTAATAACATTACACCAATCTAGTACTGCTGCAATTTGGTCATCTATGTGATTGGCAAGATACATAATAGTGTTAATTAAGTTTGGCAATACAGTCGCAATTATAAAGATTACAACGCCAACCAAAACAGCAAGTGCTATCAGCGATGAAAAGACTCTGTTGACTCTATTTGCCAATTCTTCTGTTCTACATATCAGCATGAATAATTTCTTTAATCTTTTCTCAAAAAAATCCATTATAGGATTCATAAGAAAAGCCATAATGAATCCCATGAAGATTGGCTGTGCAACAGTTAGCACATGGTCGACGGCTGCTGAAACACCTCTTGAATTTTTAAGCAAGAAATAAAAGCAGATAACAATACAGGCTGCAAAAATATAGCCCCACAATCTATTCTTTCTATGCTTTTCTTCTAAATCATAGCGTTCATCTGGCATAGCCGCCTCCTAGTTAACTACTGTCTGTTGTAGTTTATTAAACATCCCTTAAGGATAATTTCTCGCTCATCATCTGTAAGCTGACCTAAGGTCATTTCAAATTCCTTGAGACCATCTTCCTTAACAACATAAGCCTTAATTGACTCTGCCTTATTAACAACAGCATCCTTGATTCCTGGGATAAAGAGGAAATCAAGATTCTTGAATGGAAGCTCTCCCTCTGGAATTACAAATGGAAGCATTCCCCAGTTAATAAGGTTTGAACGATATCTCTTTGTGGCATATTCGTTGGCAATGTTTGCCCATCCACCCAGAACTTTCTGGCAAGAGGCAGCCTGCTCTCTTGCAGAGCCATCACCAGGTTTTACAGCAAAGATAGTTGAGCCAACACCAAAGTTGTCATGATTGATATCTGGATATTTCTCCTTTACCTTGTGTACAACCTTCTTTAACTCTGGCACTGCGTCTCCAGCACACTCACCAGCCTCTAAAGCCTTCTGTGCCTTCTGTATATTTTTTGCTCTACCAACATACTCTGGATCTTTACGAGACAATGTAAACTCAGCAAGTCCCAAAGGATTTGATCTATAAGATGATGTCTCACCTGATGGGATAAGCTCATCTGTAGTAGTAACTGGATCGTGAATTTCTGAAACCACCTGAAGGAATAAATTCTCTGGAAGCGCACTCATCTTTGGCCAATCCTTAATGTTTGGACCAAAGTGAATCTCTGTCTCAGGCTCTGCAACACCGTGAGAATCAAACACACGGTTTGCATAGATTCTTCCATCAAAGTGATATTTTGGCTTGCTGTAATCAACATCAATATCTGTAGCTGCTGTAAGATAACCCTTGTTTGCTGCTGTCGCTGCAATTGAACGAGCATCCATAAGCGCAACTGAAGCAATCTGACCATTCTGAAGCTTAGAGCCTTCACGGTTAGGGAAGTTTCTAGTAGAGTGGCGGATTGAGAAACCGTTATTAGAAGGTGTATCGCCAGCGCCAAAGCAAGGTCCACAGAATGCAGTCTTAACGATAGCACCAGTGCTCATAAGGTCTGCAACTGCACCATTCTTAACAAGCTCCATATAAATTGGAGTAGAAGCAGGATATACAGAAAGAGTGAACTCATCTGGACCAATGCTTGTTCCACGAAGGATATCTGCTGCATCACAGATGTTTTCAAAGCCACCACCAGCACAACCTGCGATGATACCCTGATCTACATATAATTTACCATTTCTAACCTTATCCTTAAGCGAAAACTCTACCTGACCATCAAGAGAAACCTTTGCTCTCTTCTCACAGTCATCAAGAATATCCATAAGATTAGCGTTTAATTCCTCGATTGTGTATGTATTGCTTGGGTGGAAAGGCATAGCAATCATAGGCTTAATCTCATCAAGATTAATCTCAATCATGCCATCATAGTAAGCAACCTGACCTGGATTGAGCTCCTTGTACTCTTCCTTACGACCGTGAATCTCGTAGAATTCTTCAGTCTTTTTATCTGTAGTCCAGATAGAGCTGAGGCAGGTTGTCTCTGTAGTCATAACATCCACACCAATTCTAAAGTCCATAGAAAGGTTGGCAACGCCAGGACCTACGAACTCCATAACCTTATTCTTTACATATCCCTTATCGAATACTTCTCCGATAATTGCAAGGGCAACGTCCTGTGGACCTACACCCTTTCTTGGGGTACCTGTCATATATACTGCGATGACTCCTGGCATTGCAATATCATAAGTCTGATTGAGAAGCTGCTTAACAAGCTCTGGGCCACCTTCACCCATTGCCATCGTTCCAAGGGCTCCGTATCTTGTGTGTGAATCAGATCCAAGAAGCATCTTTCCACCGCCTGCCATCATCTCACGGGCAAACTGGTGAATAACTGCCTGATGTGGTGGAACATAAATTCCGCCGTATTTCTTAGCACATGTAAGACCAAACATGTGGTCATCTTCGTTTATAGTACCACCTACTGCACAAAGTGAGTTGTGACAGTTTGTAAGGCAGTATGGGATAGGAAATTTTTCAAGACCTGAAGCTCTTGCAGTCTGAATAATTCCTACATAGGTAATATCATGGCTTATAAGTTTATCAAACTTGATTTGCAAATTATCCATATTACCAGAGGTATTATGGCTTTCCAAAATACCGTATGCCATGGTTGCCTGATGTGCGGATGTCTTAGTAACATCAAGGCCTGTTGCTGCTTTGATAGCGGCAGCTGCCTCGTGACCGTCTTCGACGATAGTGTTGCCATTAATTAGGTAAACTCCGTTGTTGTAAAGCTTCATTCCTTATTCTCCTTTTGTTTCTAGTGCTTTTTTCCAAAAAGGCCTCCAAAGCCCTTTTTACCAGGTTTCTTTTCTTCTCCAGACTCTTCCTCCTGCCATTTAAAATATTCGGCATCCAAATCTTCAGAAGATATACCGGTCTCTTGTTCTATATCACCAGCACTCTGATCCAAGTCGTCATCAACAGCCAGACCAGCCTGTGCAAAGTAATCTTTATTAATGCGAATCTCTGGTGCTGCATATTTTGGTGCATCAAACTCTTCAGGTGAGCCTTCTGCTTTTTCCCTAAGTAATCGCATATTTTCTTCATCTATAAGTCGAAGGTACTTCTGAGTATCTATTAAATCATTCAGGTGGCTCTTGAGCTCTAATTGATTTGTCTTAACAGCTCTCGTTTCCTCTTTGATTTTCTTTATAGCATCTTCGTAAATCTTCGCTACTGCTTCTTGGGATTCCTTGATAGCCTCTTGCAAATTATCTAAAGCATTATCTGTATACATAATGGATGCAGCGTAGATATCCTCAGCTTTTCTTGTAGCCTCAAATACAATATCATCGCCCTGCTTTTGCATTTCACGATTGGCTTTATCTCGGCTCTTAACTGTAAGCTCGTGCTCCTCCATCATGTCATACATGCATTCATTTAATTCCTTTAACAAATCCATCATTGCTGTTTTATCAACAATGACGTTCTTTGTGCTGCCTTCATAAGGTTGTGCTTTTGAAAATAAAACGTGCATGTCTCTTAATACTTTTTCAGTTCTGTCCTGAGCTCCCATATTTACCCTTCCATAATTATTTATTTAAAAAATTATATAAAAATACCGAGCCGCGGTTAATAGATATCAATTGGTAGCCACCCTGAAGGTACTCCCTCCAGGCGACCCCGCGTCAGATGAGCGGGCCTACTTAGTGCTGCTGCATTCCTGCCCTGACACGATTCATAGGTGCCCATTACGCAGGACCCAAAGATCAACATGCCAACAAGGCAGCCACCAAATGATATCTATATTTTGCTATGCTCGGAGCCTTTATTCTATGAAATAAAGGCGCTTTTGTCAACAAAATACCTTTATTACATTACCTGATTTTTTTGTTCTCGCAATTCTTCAAAGAATCGGGTCATCATTTCCTTGCATTCATCGCCCAAAATATTTGTCTCTAAATCACAAACATGATTGAACTGATGCATCTGAAGAATATTAAGAACTGAGCCTGCGCAGCCTGCCTTTGGATTCATAGCACCAACCACGACTCTTGGGATTCTGGCTTGAACAATTGCTCCCGCGCACATTTGACATGGCTCTAATGTGACATACAATGTGCAGTCCTCAAGGCGCCAATCGCCTGTCTTTTTACATGCTTCCTGGATTGCCGCTATCTCGGCATGAGCAAGAACGCTCTTATCTGTATTTCTGCGATTATATCCTCGCGCTATGATTTTATCATCCTGCACGATTACACAGCCGATAGGAACCTCATTAATATCGTATGCCTTCTTTGCTTCTTTGAGGGCCTGCTCCATGTATTTTTCATAAGTCTTAAGATTTTTCTTTTCAAGCTTTTCGGCTTGTTTTGCTATGCGTCGTTCCTGACGTTCCTCTTTTGACATCATGGAATTTTCCCTCCTGTTTTGCTATACTTTTTACTAGAAATATCCTATTTCCTAAAGCTATTTAATGTTAACACTTTTATCAATAAAAGGAAATGATTTATGCTAATACTAGGACTGCAGAAAACCACACTTTTAGATTATCCTGGCAAGGTTGCAAGCACCATTTTTACCGGTGGTTGTAATTTCAGATGTCCATATTGCCATAATAGGGATTTGGTCATTCCACCAGCTGATGTCTTAGCTTTCAGTGAGGAGGAAATACTTGAACATCTTCTAGCTAAGAAAAAAGTTCTCGATGGCGTGTGTATTACCGGGGGCGAGCCAACTATTCATAAGGATTTGCCCGATTTTATTGCTAAAATCAAGTCCCTTGGTTTATTGGTTAAACTGGATACTAATGGTACAAATCCGCAGATGCTTAAATCTCTTGTAAATGACAAATTAATCGACTATGTTGCAATGGATATTAAACATTGTCGTGAAAAATATAATTCCATCGCAAATATGCAAAGGTTTAATTTGGACTCCATCGAGGAATCTGTAAGCTTTCTCCTACAAGAAAACCTCGAATATGAATTTCGTACCACTATCATGAAAGAATGCCATTCCTTAGATGATATTATTTCTATTGGAAAATGGCTAAACGGGGCCAAGGCTTATTATTTACAAAGCTATCGAGAATCTGAACAGGTGATTAACCCTATATTCTCACCTCATTCAGAAGAGACACTTCATTCATTTGTTAATCAGCTAAAACAATATATACCTAATACCAATCTTAGAGGAATAGATTAAATATCATTTTTTGAGGGAGTATTTATGAAATTCGAAATTGAGACTGAAAGGTTATTACTAAAAGTTCTTACTAAACAACATGCTGACTATGTTCTTGAATTTTATTGCAGAAATAAGGATATTTTTGAGAAATATGAACCCGTCATAGGAGATGATTTCTATACACTGGCTCATCAGCGTAAAATTCTTGATTTTGAATATCAAAATATTATGAAGCTTAGTATGTTTAGATATTGGATTTTCGATAAGTATAATCCTAATCAAGTGATAGGAACTGTCAGCTACAGGAATATTGTACGACCTATTTATTCCAGCTGTACTGTGGGTTATAAAATGGATAGAGACCACGTAAACAATGGCTATTGTACTGAGGCCCTTTTGGCTACTATTCCTGTTCTTGCTAATGAATTAGGTATCCATCGCTTCGAGGCTTTAATTTTACCTGATAATGCTCCTTCAATTCATATGGTTGAAAAGCTTGGTTTTAAATACGAAGGCATCCTCCGGGATAAAATAATTATCGGCGGAGAACGCCTTGATCATTGCATGTACGCCTATTTAGCGGACAACTAATTCTATTTATTTTATTATTTTACTACCGTGGGGTGGAAGTACTACTTCATAATGCTGTCCCCTGTAATCAAAGTTTAAAGTTTGCTGATTGGCTGTGCTGTTTAAAGCAACAATTACATATTCATTATTAAGGACTCTTGCAAATACAAGAGTCTCATTTTTTACCTGTACCTCTTCATATGAACCGGTTTTCAATGGCTCTGACGTTTTTCTTATTTCTGCCAACGTCTTTATATGATCTATTAAATCTGGATTATTTTCTTTTGTAATATTAAGAGCAGGTCTTAACGCATAATCACCACTTCCTGAATTCTTATCACCCTCAATTCCAAACTCACTTCCATAGTAAATCGATGGAATACCTGGCATTGTAAATAAAAGAGTATATACAGGATATATATTTTCTTTCTCCTCTAAAAGTGTATATATCCTGTTTACATCATGATTATCAATAAAATTATACAGATATTTACCCTGATACAATCCACCTTGTCCCCATTGGCGCTTCATCGCATAATTAATTTCAAAATAATTATGGTCGTTATGGCTAGAGTAAATACCCTTCCAACATTCATAATTGGTAACCGCATCTAGCATTTCTTCATTTACATAAATGTTGTAATCACCATGTATTATTTCTCCCATCAACCAGAATGATGGTTTCTTTTCTTCTGTAAAATTTTTAAGTCTCTTAAAGAAATCTCTTTGAATACAGTCTGCAGCATCTAAGCGTAAGCCATCTATATCAAACTCATCTATCCACATTGCTACCGCGTTTAATATATGGTTATTAACAGCTTCGCACCAATAATTCAACTTTACCAACTCTTGTGCACCTGACCAGCATTCGTATGAAAAGCCATCATTGTACCAATTGTTTCCACCAAAGTTTAAACCAGCTATCCATTCCTTGTACTCTGAGGCCTCTCTCTTTTCTTTTACATCTAGGAATGCTTTGTGCCCACGTCCTACATGATTAAATACACCATCTAATACTACTTTTATTGATGCATCATGACAGGCTTTAACAACTTTCTTAAAATCATCATTGGTTCCAAGCCTTGAATCAAGCTTATAATAATCAAATGTATCATATCCGTGGGTTCCAGATTCCCATATAGGGCCTAGATATATAGCATTTATCCCCAGATTAGTTAAATGAGGAATCCAATCTATCAATTTTAATATTCTATGCCCAGCAGTTTCTTCACCCTTATTTTCATTAGGACAGCCAAATGCTCCTATTGGATAAATATGATAGAAAATGCTGTTCTTAACCCAACCAATATCTCTCATTACGTCCTCCTTCAAACTATAATACCCATGTGTCAATT
>JAFYYE010000389.1 GCA_017557715.1 Pseudobutyrivibrio sp. | reverse complement strand
TCTTCTCCAACTTTCCTTGCACTGGCCTCTCCGCAGGAGAGCATCGCAGCAAGACCATTAATATCTACTGCAATAGGTTTATTAGTAACTCTTTCTGTTGTTTTCCTCATAAAGTATCCTCCTCAATCTATAGTTTGCAGGCATTAAGGCACGTCTTCAGGCTCGAGTCAGGCCTACAAGAAGTACCGCAATCCGTTGAATTTACTGTATCTAGGCACGTAGGCACCACTTTTCCAAGTTGATACAAAAAATAAATAAAAAAATTTAATATCAACTCAATAATTCCTGCCTAGCTGCCCTTCCTGTCTGTGAATGGAACATCCCTTTGTGTATGCAGAGCATAAATCCCTTTATATCCTCTGGCTGTCTTATCATCAAAGGATGCGTTCTTCATATAAGTTATCCCAAGCTTTGGTGCTCGTTGTTTTACTTCCTTTGAGAATGAATTTTCGGAACGTACCTTTATCAAATTATCTCTGCCCCACATTTCATACGCTTCGTACAAATCTTTGGTTGTAGTTACAGCCTTTTCATCAAAAGCTATATAGCCAGTAGATTCAAAGAAGTCCATAATGCTATCTTCATCAATTCGCATTTCCGCCTGATTCTGCTTAGTTCGCTCGCTGACAGTAAAGTGGTAGCCATTCTTAATTAGTCTTTTTAATCCTTCAAGGCACCATAGAGCTATGCCCTCAGTCTCCATGTTTAGCTTATCTGAAAGACTTCTATCATCTATCCTGCCGGCCGGTTTTTCTTTTACTCTTAGAGTTATTTGTCTTCTATAGAAACCATCTGATTTGTCATAAAGAGAACTTAAAGCTCCATTTCCAAAAACCATAATCCTCACGTATAAATGCCCCTGATAGCTCTGCTGTCCTTTTCGCTCCAAATCCATCTTATCTTCCATAGTAACGATAGCCTTAAGAGTTCCTGTATCGGACAGAGCTTCCATTTTCATATCATCATCTATCATTAGAAGTTTGCCTTCCTGATCAGCAGGGCAAAACCTGTCATATGAGAGCTTATTAATTGCACAGACATTCATGTTGTCACCAAGTAAATTTCTGCATACAACACCAACTCTTGATTTACCTTCACCACCACTTCCTATAAGCATCAACATTGCCTGTGCCTTTGTTGTAGGAATGAAAGTGTATCCCATGAATTCTTGTAATGTATCTATATCCTCTGGATACAATAGCTCATCAAGAAACTTTAGCCATGCTTTTGGCTGCTTCGCATTTACGTTATAATTCACAGGCAATCTATTAGCACAGAATTCCTTTTCTGGAATGAAACCACCTTCAATAAAGTAGGTTCCATTTTTAAAATGTATTCTATCGGTATGCTTTGGTAATTCGTCACACATAGCTTCAAATTTAAGAGCATCAACTATCTGACTGGCTTTCCTTACCAATGCAGTTTTAATGTAAGGTTTTAAGATGTCCACGATTTCTTTTTCCAGCTTTTCACGTTGTAAAACACCATCAATATCATAGAATAGGCCGCCAACATATCTAAGCTGATGTTTTCGCATAAACCATTCACAGAAAGCAACCTCATCTATTTTCTTTCCATCAAACCAAAAAGCATCATCACTAGTTCCACTAAAATAATCCGCTACCGCTGTGATTTTCTGTCGCACATCATAGGGTAAGCTCATTAAGTCTTCGTTCAATATCAATTACCTCTCTTTTACAATCTTCAATCAAAAAAGCCCTGTCAGAAATATCTCCATATAGCAATGTATCCAGCAGATACTCCACATGGCTTATTTCTCTCAGAGCTTCACAAAAATAAGGATGCCACTCACTTATCTCATCCTTAGGTGCATATTCAATTTTCCATTTCTTTAAAAGATGCAGATAATCTGATAATACCTTGTAGTAATACTTACAGGTCTCTTCAAACAACTGCTCACCTGATTTCTTTGGTTTTAAAGTTTTAGAAACAGCCTTATACTTTTCATCCCTTGAAATATGAAAATCATCACATATTTTTATGGCTGCATCTTTTAGACTAAGCCCAAAATACTTTGAAACAAAATCTATCACATCTCCATCTTCGCCACAGGCAAAGCAGTGAAATCTTTTATCTACCTTCATACTGGGATTCTTATCGTTGTGGAATGGACATACGCACATTCCATAACGATTTATTTTTAATCCATAGAATTCCACTGCCTGTCTAGTGGTTACATTTGACTTTACAGTATCAAACAAACTCATTACAGGCTGATTTCACCTCGCTTCTTCACTGAAACCTTTTCCCTGTCGGCCTTTTCTTCCTCAATTCTTGCCTTATGCTTTCTCAGAAGTTCTATTGTGCTAGGCTTCGCCTTTTCTATTATCTCTTCTGTAAACACTTTCTTCTTTGCAGGCAGAGAGAGAACATTCCTAACAACATCAATAACCTTATTTCTACATTTCTTTATTGTTAGATTCAGATTATCAAGCTGCATAGCCATATAAGTTTTTGTCTTTGCAGGTGCTTTACATTTATCAGAAGTTATCCAGTTTCGATAGTTATCCACCTGCTTCATATCTTCAGCCTGTGTCTTATCAACAATTTCATCTACAAGAGTTTCACATGCTTTATCATAAGCAATATCAGATACTTCCTTTAAAAGACCTTCTACATCCTCAATCTTCATTTCAAGCTTTTCAAGAATGTATTCCTGCTTTTCAAGATATTTCTTTCCTCCATAGATAGGTTCTTCCTCAATCTCTATGCCATGCTTTTTACAGATATCCATAAAAAGCTTTCTGCATTCCGCATCATAACTCATCTTTCGATTGTTATACTTTCCAGCCTTCTTTGATGGATCAGGAAGCTCAAATCCAAGTTCCTTCAAGGCCTGTTCCTGCTTAGGTTGACGTTCTCCATATTTATTGATTACATCAAAAACATGTCTCTCATGTATATGAGGTGTACCTTCATCCAAATGCAACGCCCAGTCCAATGTATGAACATGACTTCCATAACGATTACCTATTTCATTAAGAAATTCAGCTGCAATCTCAACAAGCGATTCATACTTAACATGTTTATCAATATTTCCTATCTGATAAATCGTTTCTTCTGGACACGTCTTTGGATTATTTCTCAAATCTTCCATTGTTCGACAACGCTCTTTATGACCTCCTTCTTGATGTCTATTATTTTGATTTTCAAGATATTCTTTATAAACCAAATCGTAAAATCTAGATTCCACTTCAGTAAATGAATGACAGTTTTCATCTATCTCACCATGACGAACCAACTTCCTGTCATGACAATTCCAATAGATATTAAGCGATGTTAATTCAGAATTAATATCTTCAGTTTTGGAAACATCAAATTCTCTGTCATTATGTTTTGGGTTATAGGTGCCATGAGCACCTGTCCTTCCATTGTGTCTTGATACTCTCAAATAAAATCTCCTTTACTAAAACACGTTAATAGTTGCTTTCATGTTTTTGCAAAAACGTTTGTTGGCAGGGATGCTTAAAGCTCAGGCCCGCTAGGGCTTAGTCGACAAGCAATACCCAGTACTATATGTCGTAAACGTACATATAACTGGGCTGGGGTTAGCCGCCCCAGACCCCGCAAAGAAATCTCAAATTCTCCATCTTTGCCCTAGATGGAGTCTTTGAAATTTCTTTATATTCCAAAATCTTGCGCCCAGATTTTGGAAGTAATGGGCAAATCAAAAGCCGCCAGTTCATCC
>JAFYYE010000388.1 GCA_017557715.1 Pseudobutyrivibrio sp. | reverse complement strand
CAAAAGAATTATACATCTCTAGTTATTTTGCAGCTAAACGTTTTGTTGTTGATGAAATGTTAAATTATAAAGGTGCATATCCATATGTAATGGGGTTAGTATTACGAACAACGAAGAGTATTTGTAATGTTAATGTTAATCATAGGGATAGAATGGAAGGCGTATCAGGGTATTCTATTAGAAAATTAATAGCATTATGGATGAATGGGTTTACAGCTTTTTCAATCCTACCATTACGAGTTGCATCCTATGGTGGTGCTTTAATAGCTACGGTAGGTTTTATTATGGCTATTGCTATAGTTGTAATGAAATTTATATTAGATTATCGAGTGCTAGGATGGACATCTATGATGGCTGTTCAGTTGTTGTTAGGTGGTTTGATTTTATTAGTTTTGGGATTGATTGGTGAGTATATTGGAAGAATTTATTTAAGTATAAACAATTCTCCACAATATGTTATTAAAGAGGTAGTTGGACTTGATACAAACAATAAGGAAGAGTAAATATCATATTGTTTTTGGTTTGTTATTGATTTTGGGGACTATTGAACTAGTTGCTAAAAGTCGATACGGTTTTGGTGATGTGGATGAGCCATTTTATCTATCTGTTCCTTATAGAATGGTGAATGGTGATGCTTTATTTTTGCATGAATGGAATCTTTCACAGATGACTGCAATATTGCAGTATCCTTTTATGAAGATATATATGATGCTTCATGGAACATCAGAGGGAATCTTGCTATCTTTTCGTCATATTTACATTGTGGCTCAGGTACTGATTAGCATACTGTTTTATTGTTTAATAAAGAAATATTCGCATGTAGCAGCTATTGTGTATTCAATAGCTTTCTTGCTGTATAGCCCTCTTAATATAATGGCGCTGTCTTACAACACAATTGCAATAATGTGCATGACATTTGTATCATTATTGATTCTTGAAGATGGGAAATTAGTTAGGTTTTATATAGCAGGAATCCTTTTTGCATGTGCGGTTTTATGTAACCCATACCTAGTTTTAATATATGTGTGCTTTTTCTTAGCAATACTTTTCAAAAGGAATACTGAAAGCAGAAAGATACATTTAAAACAGTTCGGTTTATATACCTTAGGTTGTATAACAGTTCTTATTATATGGTTAGTGGCAGTGTTTTCGAAGATTAGCTTAAATGAGTTTTTAGCTAGCTTAAATCCAATACTTACAGGTGATGCAGGTCACACATCAGAATTATGGAAGAAGCCATTTACTTTTTTACTGCAAGTATTTTTAGTGTATAAGTTATCGTTGATTACATATTTTGCGTATTTGATACTGATAATCTTGTCTATAAGAGCAACTATTCAGAAGAGAAATAAATATACATTGATAGCACTAGTCGCTACAGCTCTGAATATTTTCTTTGTTTCAGACGGTGTTAGATTTAATTACATTGTAAATCAATTTACTATCCCAATCAGCGCATTGGGACTATATCTAGTCGTTGTTTATAGGGATAAATTTGATTTTAAAATATTTAAAAGAGTATGGTTACCAGGTCTTGTATATGCTTTTACACTTCAGGTAGCATCTGATAATGGAATAGCCACAATTACACTGGGTGGAACCATTATGATGTTGGCAAGTCTGATATACCTTGCTGATGTGTATAAAATAGTTAAGGCAGAAGGAATAGAAAAAGATAAAACAGCCTTTAAGACAATAGCATTGATTCTATTCGTGTGTCAGATATTGTTTATGGCTGTATTTAGATGGATAGGAATATATTGGGATAATCCTATTCAGTATCAGACAACCTTAATCACTGAAGGACCTGAAAAAGGAATAATTGCTTCAGAAGAAAAGGCTAAGGATTACGAGACTATTTATTCTGAAGTAAAACAGCTTGATACAAGCAGGAAAACATTATTCTTCACTAGTAGAACTTGGTTATATCTTGTTGATGGATTTGAAAATTGTAGCTATTCATCATGGATTTGGAATATTAGTGAAGAAACTGTAAAGAGATTTGAGGCGTATTATGAGATAAACCCAGACAAGAAGCCAGAGATAGTTTATATCGACTATGTAAATGCTGATTTGGTAAACAGCTGGGAAGATTACGGATATAGTATAAAAGAAAAAACACCAAGTGGAGGATACGTGCTGGAAGCACAATAATGTTCATGAAAAAGAAAATATTATTTGTTATTCCTTCACTAAAAATCGGGGGAATAGAAAATGCTCTGATAAATATGCTTGAGCATTTTGATTATGAAAAATTTGATGTTTATGTATTTGTATTTCATTACGATGAGGCGCAGGTTAGCCGTGTAGATAAGCGAGTACATATTTTAAAGGGTGGTTCATTACTTAACATCGTTGCAATGACAATGAATGATGCCAGAGCAAAGGGAATGGGCACAGCGCTAATAAGAGCAGTACTTGCGGTTCTTTGCAAGGCATTAGGCTCTAAGTCAGTATTCTCCGTTATTTATCTATTTGAAAGAAAAATAAAGGATATGGATATTGCAGTATCCTATTCCAATAACGTAAATACGAATAGTACTTACTATGGTTCGAATTTATTTGTATTAAAGAAGGTTAAGGCTCCTAGGAAGTTGGCATGGCTCCATGTGGATTATGATGCCATGGAAATGGATAACGATATTAACAACTGCGAATATAGGACTTTTGATGGAGTAGTGGCGGTTTCAGATGCTGTTAAGGATGCATTTTTAAAGTGTAATCCTGAGATGAAGGATAAGACCTATACAGTTTATAATGTCTTGCCAAAAGCATTTAACAGTGGATTTGTTGCTGCAATTGAAAAGAACAAGCAAACTATTGTAACAGTCGGTAGATTGGATCCTAACAAAAATCAGCTTCAATGTTTGGAAATAGCTAAGAAACTAGTTGCTGATGGAATTGATTTTAAATGGTACTTAGTCGGTGATGGTCAGCAGCGAATAGAAGTTGAAGAAAAGATTATTAGAAAGCGCTTGGAAGGCATTGTAGAAGTTACAGGCTACACATTAGATGTTAATAAATATCTGAGTGGAGCAGATATATTCGTATCTACATCCCTTTCAGAAAGCTATGGAATGTCTGTAGTAGAGGCTCAGGCGATGGGGCTTCCAGTGGTAGTAAAGAGCTATCCTGCAGCTAAGGAAATCGTGGACGGTACAAACGGAATTCTTGTGGAGGATTATGAGGAAATGTACCAGCAGATTAAGATGCTTCTCACAGACAAAGATAAATATGAAGAATTAAAGAAAAATACTAAGGTGCTTCAGAAGGATGAGGAAAGTATGAAAGCACTTTATGAAATGATTGGAAATATATGAAAAAGCACATACTAATTGTTTGCCAATACTTTTACCCAGAGCAGTTTCGAATAAATGACATGGCGTTTGAATGGGTAAAGAGAGGCTATAAAGTAAGCGTTGTAACAGGCTTGCCAAACTACCCAGAGGGAAAAATTTATCCTGGATATGGATTGTTTAAAAAGAGAAGAGAGACTATCAATGGAGTGGATGTATACCGTATTCCATTGATTCCACGTGGAAATGGAAAGCTAGGATTAATTTTTAATTATTTTAGTTTCCCATTCTTTGGTTTTTTCTGGAATATATTCACCAATATCAAAGCGGACGAAGTTTTCATGTTTGAGACTTCTCCAATGAATCAGTGCAAAGTTGGTGTAGCCTATGCGAAAAAGCATAAGGTCCCATGTTACTTATACGTACAGGATCTTTGGCCAGAAAATGTGGAGATGATTACAGGCATTCACAGCCCTCTAGTGGTTAAGCCTATTGAGCGAATGGTTAGAAAGATTTACAAAGGTTGTACTCATATTTGGGGGACAAGTCCAAGCTTTGTAGAATCAATTCGTAAATACGTAGATGAGAGTGAGCATGATAAGGTAAGTTTCTGGCCACAGTATGCCGAGGAGTTTTACGAGCCACTTCCAAAGAAGTCACACAAGGGCTTTAACGTAATGTTTACTGGAAATATTGGACAGGCGCAGGGTCTTGAAATTCTTCCTGAGGCGGCTGCTATACTCAGAAAAGAAGGAATAAAGGATGTTAGATTTACTATAGTTGGTGATGGTAGAGCTCGTCATTCTTTTGAGAATAGTATCACTAATGCCGGTGTATGGGATTTATTTGAGTTTACCGGTAGGGTAAAGGCTACAGAAGTACCATCATACTTAGCGGGTGCTGATGCCGCATTTTTATCTTTTGCAGATGATGAACTTTTCGCAAAGACAATACCAGCAAAGCTTCAGTCATATATGGCTTGTGCCATGCCTATAATTGCCTCAGCAAAGGGCGAAACAGCGCGAGTAATATCTGAAGCTGACTGCGGTATATGCTCAGAGATTGGCGATGCCAGGGCTCTTGCTATGAGCATTATTTCAATGCGAAATGAATCAAAGACTCGTCTTCAGGAAATGGGCGAGAATGCATACGCATACAATAAGGAGCACTTCGCTAAAAAGAAATTGATGGACATAATGGACGGATACTTGGCTGACTGATGAGGTGTAATATTAATGAAAACATGTTTCGCAACAGTAATATATAAGCAAGCGAGAGAATTTCTAAAAGATTTTGTAGCCTCAGTTGATTCACAGACTGATAAAGATTTTGATTTAGTTTTAATCAACGACAATTTCTCTAGAGAAGAGTTACAGACAGTTGGAGTATATGATAAAGACTTCAAAGTAGTAAATCTCGCACCTAGTTTAAAAGGTACGACAAGCCTCATTGACCTAGAATCATTCCAATACTCAATAGCAGAAATGAGAATACAGCTTTTAGAGCTTACAAAAAGACTTGGCTATGAGCTTGTAATAATCGGAGATGTGGATGATACATTTGCACCTAATCGCGTGGAGGAGATAAAGAAGACTGCTGAATTAGACAAAGAAAGCGTATTCTTTTATAATAAATTGATTAAGGAAAATGGCGAGGATGTATTTAAATCATTGCCAGATGCGGTTTATGATATAAATCAAATCGCTCAAGAGAATTTCCTTGGAATGTCTACAACAGCAATTAGAGTAGATAAGCTTTCTTATGAGTTTATAGATTCCCTACGTGAGGGAGAGAGCAATGTGTTTGACTGGTATCTCTATTCCAGAATAGTTCTAGATATGGGAAGGGGTAAGCTTGTTTCAAGTACATCAACCATTTATCGAATTTACGATAATAATGAGGTTGGCACTACCAGGGATTTGGAAAAAGAAAAACAGGTTAAGACGACTCATTATTGGAATCTTGCAAAACGGTATCCGATGTTCAATAAATTGAGTGATAAGATTGAAAAAGTTGACACCTCAAAAATAGAATTATCTAAGGAATATCAGGGATACTGGTGGAGCGATATTAAGATTTAACATTACTAAGTATATTATAAGGATTTGTAATGGATGGATTGATTTCGATTATTGTTCCAATTTTTAATGTGGAGCAATATCTAGATAAATGCGTAGAGAGTATTCTAGAGCAGACATACAAAAAAATAGAGTTAATCCTTGTAGATGATGGGTCCACTGACGGAAGTGCTGAAAAATGTGAGGCATGGGCCCAAAAGGATGAACGAATAAAGGTAATCCACAAGGAAAACAGTGGCTCGGCTGATTCCAGAAACATGGGGCTTGATATTGCTCAGGGCGAGTATATCGGTTTCGTAGATAGTGACGATTGGATTGTTCCTGATATGTATGAGCGCTTAGCCAATTCACTAAAGGATAATTCAGCTGATATGTCTGTATGTATGTTTAAAATGACATCAGATGAAAATGAAGTCATTGAAAACAGCGAATATCCTACAAGCACATATTCGGGAAAAGAATTTGCAGATATTATCGTTTCCGAAAAGAAACCTAGAATATCCTACGCTATTTGGAAATGCCTATATAAAAAGGATAAAATTGGAGACTTAAGATTTTATACTGGCGTTCATTATAATGAGGATGCAGTATTCTTAATTGAAAATTTGTGGAGATGCGATAAGGTAATATTTATCGATGCGCCACTGTATTATTACAGGGTTCATCTTTCAAGCATTTCAAATGTTAAGATGTCTAAAAAGCATATTGATGATATTCTTTTCAAGTGCAGATGGTTGACTGATTTTTATCAGAAAAATGGTAATGCGGATGAACAGCGTATGGTTAGAAAAGCTGTTATTAGAGAACTTACTCCATATCTAAAAAGCTGTTGGGATGATGAAAGCTTGAAAGAAAGTTTGAATGATATTATTTCATACATTCAGGAAAATAAATTAGGCTTAAGGGATATAGGATTAGAAAACGTTAAAGATTGTATAAAATACATAATATATATCAGTATTTCCAAGAAAAAGTGTTGATATATTTTGGAGAATAAAATTGATAATTGTTAGAGCAATAGCCCTACTACTACATTTTACAATTATACCAGTGGCAATAGGGAGATTAATTACATATAGAGCAAGCGAGGAGCAGCATAAATCACCAGTGGTTGTTTATACCATAGGATTATTTAGTAGCTACGCTATTTTCTTTGTGCTGATGGCTATTTTAGAATGGTTCCAAAATTGGCATACCTTCAACGAGCCTTTTACAGGTTGCTTTACAGCTCTTTGTATAATTTATTCAGTGCTTATGGCGATTCTTATAATCGTTGAATTATTTGTTCAAAAGTTTTCATTTAAGAAAATTTTAGAATATGTAAAAGGAAAAAGCGGTATTATAGTGGCTGGATGTAAGAAGGATAGATTTGCTCTTATTTACGGTCTAATCTTTTTTGCAATCTTGTTAGTGCAATTATATTTTTCATATGGTTATGAGGTTAACGAGTGGTCATATGATGATTATGATTATGTGGTAAGTAGTCAGGACACATTGACTTACGACATGATTAGCAATGTGAATTTTATCAGTGGGGAGCCACAGTATACTACTGTTAAAAGAGCAGCTACAGCATGGCCTACATATATTGCCTACCTTGCCAGGGCAACTGGTTTTGAGGTTACAACCATATGCCACACAATTTTTCCGGTACTATTTTTGCTTATAGCATATGGAATCTATTACTATATGTCAGGTTTAATATTCTCAGAGATAGAGAATAGGTTTATTTTTATGATATTACTTTCCATAGCTTTTGCATTTGGAATGTATTCACATTATTCCCTTACATTTAGATTGTTATGCACAATCTGGCAGGGAAAGGCAGTGCTTTCAGCAGTAGCCATACCATTCTATTTGGTATATATGATCCAGCTTTATAGAGCTGAAATCAAGACAGCTAATATGTTGCCTATATTTATGCTTTCATTAGGTATGTGCTCGCTTACAGTTATGTCCATGCCTCTTGTAAGCCTTACAACAGTTTTACTTTGGCTACTAATGAGCATTTATAAAAGAAAGCCTTATGGAATTAGATATTTGTTAGCAGGATTGTTTGGTCCAATTCTTCAAATGATTTTTTACGGACTGATTTGGTTATTGCTTGAAGATATGAAGTCAGATGACTCTACTATTTTCCACAGATGGCGTGGAGATATGTGGTGGTATAAATGGTTTGGTTAAATTTTATGTTGAACATAACCCGAGATTTTTGGGGTGATTACGGTTTTTCAATTTTATTTTTGATTTCCGCAATTACAATATTGAAATTTGAAAAAGATACCATTAAAAGATACACCTTTTTG
>JAFYYE010000387.1 GCA_017557715.1 Pseudobutyrivibrio sp. | reverse complement strand
CTGGCAAAGTCATAATTCTTTACAGGCTTTTCTTTGTTGTTTTTAATCTCTTCGGCATCAAGCTCACCACTTGTCAATGCATGAAGCAGATTATCTATTTCGTTTTGTGAAAGAACGTCACCCAAGCTTTCTCACCACCATTCATCCCGAAAATTTTTATCAGTGCTATTGGTAAGTAGCACTTGAGAAATTAACCCTAACAACAAAGGATGATTTAAACAATGTCTGTACTGCCTCGAGGATTTCCTCTTTTACACATTCCTCGTTATTTCTCATTTCATCAATTGTATGACCAGCAACCGTTTTGTTTATGGTATCGCTTAATATATTGTCGTAAGCTGTTAATGAACCATCCGGAGCAAACTTCGCGTAATCTTCATTTTGGTTATCCATTGAAAGAGAAACACCAAGCACTGCATAATGTGCTTCTCCGTCACCGGAATCCTTTAAATTGATTGTAAGAGCTGTTCCAGAATTAACTGGATAATCGACCATGTTCTCGACGTTAATAGCAAGAGAGCCAGCTGTGTCACCAGCTACAAGATCCAAATCAATAGCCGAGCAAACTTTGGTAATAAGCTCATTGGCCTTTTGAGTCTCTGGTATGATTGTGATTGTAAGAACCGCTGTAAGAACAAGATTTACAACAACTAGCGCAAGTATTACTACCGTAATCAAATTCTTTTTCATGCTCGGTCCCCTTTCTATATTCTCTACTAGTCTATATCAGAAGAATATTTATTATAGATTTTAATCTCTACACGCCTGTTCCTTGCTCTTCCCTCTGCTGTACTATTATCAGCAATCGGAACATACTCTCCGCGTCCAGCCGATTTTATATATGCCGGATTAAGATTTGTCTGCTCTCTTATTCTTTCTGCTACATAAAGAGCTCTGTACATTGAAAGCACATCATTGTTTTCATAGGTACCAGAATGCATTGGCACGTTATCAGTATGACCTTCAATCTCTATGACGTTTTGATCATACTCTGCTATGATAGCCGCCAAATTATCAACGATTCCGATAGCATCCTTTGAGAGATATGCTTTTCCTGAATCGAAAAGTAACGCTCCGTTAATGGTAAGCATTACATAATTAGCATTAAACTCTACTTCTACTTCATCTTGAAGCCCATGAAGCCTTAGCTTTTCCTCTATTTCCTCAGCAATTTGTTCACTTTCGGAAACACCAGCTTTTTCAAGAGCCTTTTTAGCCTGGGCTACAGATACATCAGTCTTATCAGCTTGATTTTCAGATTGATTATCTTCTTGACTTGTAGCCTCTCCAGGACTTTGGCCTTGTTCTGTCTGAGAACCATTCTCAGTATTAGCTCCATCTTCAGATTGCTCGCCCTCGACCTTTTGATCTGAGGCTCCCTGATGCTCATAGTCCTCGTCCTCACCATCAGTAACGCTCTTGAAATAGTCATCAAACATTTCCAACTGGCTAATGCCAGAAGAAATCATGTGACCTTCACCAATAGAGCTACCGCCTGATGAAAAAATACTAAAGCTTGACTGAATACTTGCTATTACCTCTTCAAATTTTGCTGTATCCGTACTACTCATTGAGAAAAGCAAAACGAAGAAGCAAAGCAGCAGATTCATTAAGTCGGAGAAAGTGGCCATCCAGGCAGGAGACCCAGCAGGAGCTTCTTCTTGCTTTTGCTTCTTTGCCATTAGCCCTCACCTCCTCCGCCGTCACCGCCGATGCCTTCTCTAGCTGATGGTGGAAGGAATGATTTAAGTTTTTCTTCTATAACACGTGGATTCTCGCCGGCCTGAATAGAAAGTAATCCCTCCACAGTTATTGACTTCATCATAATCTCAAGTCCATTATCAACGCCAAGTTTTGCAGCTGTAGGTCCTGTAAGCCAATTGGCAATCAATGAACCATAAAGAGTTGTCAGCAACGCAACCGCCATATTAGGACCGATTGTCGATGCATCTGAAAGGTTCTGAAGCATATTTACAAGTCCTACAAGGGTACCAATCATTCCCCATGCAGGTCCCATTTCACCCCATTTTTGCCAAAAACCTATAATAACCTTATGCCTATCCTCAAGACAGCTCATATCCGTCTCAAGAATCGCTCTAACAAGTTCTGGATCAGTACCATCAACTACAAGGTTGATTCCCTTTTTCAGGAACTCATCCTCAATGCTATGTGCTGCTTCTTCAAGTGCCAGAATACCTTCTTTACGGGAAATGTTCGCAAGATTAATGATATTTCCAATAGTATCCGCTGCATTTCCAATAGGTGGCTCCTTAATAGCCAGCGTAATACCCTTTAGTCCAGAAATAAAGTCTGGCATCTTGTTACAAAACATACAAGATGACAAAGAACCACCGATGGTGATAATAACAGATGGAACGTCTATGAAGTTTTTCATGGCTGCAACACCACCGGATGATACAATACCAAATACAACCATTACTACGCCAAGTAACATTCCAGCTAAAGAAGCAATATCCAAAACTCTCTCACCACCCCGTCAAATAAATCTGTTTACATGTTTCAAATGTAAAAATCCAGAAAAATTTGTATAGAATTACTCGGTATACACTTTTGTGATTATTTTACTAGATTTATACATAATTGTCTACTTTTCTTGGATAAATGGTCTCATATTATTGTGTAATTTTTATGTCCAAACCACTAAATATAGACTCTTCACAAAATTTTCGGAATTTTGCCAAAAATAAAGAAAAGAGAGGGTAATGCCCTCTCTTTTCAAATTATGTCAATTATCTCTTAAGGTTAATTAACTCCTCAAGCATAGTGTCTGATACAGTGATAATACGCGAATTTGCCTGGAAACCACGCTGTGTAGTAATCATGTCAGTAAACTCGCTAGAAAGGTCAACGTTTGCCATTTCAAGCTGACCTGTGTTCATTGAAGAACCATCAGCAGAAATGTCAATACCGATACCATCAAACTCACCAGAGTTTAGTGTTGTATCGTAACAGTTATCACCCTTCTCCTCAAGACCTGATGCATTTGCAAATTGAGCAACTGCAATCTGTCCTAAGAGAACTGTATTACCATTACTGTAAGAACCAAAAATCTTACCATCGTTTTGTACAGAAAGACCTGTCATTGTACCAAGCTTCTTACCTTCGCCTCTCATTGAAGAACCATCAGGAATACCACGATTTCCTACAACAGTAGATGTACCCTTGTTATCATAGTTAAGAAGACTACCACACTCTATTTCAATATTAGACATGGCGTTGTTTACATTTTGTCCCTGCTGTGGATCTGTAATACTTCTGTTCGGACCAAGAAGTGATGCATTGAACATAAGCTTTGTTCCACCATCGTTTCCTGCAGAAATAATTGTACCTTCCTGAGTATCGAATTGAAGCATGTA
The DNA here is from genome assembly GCA_017557715.1 of Pseudobutyrivibrio sp. Classification (GTDB taxonomy): domain Bacteria; phylum Bacillota; class Clostridia; order Lachnospirales; family Lachnospiraceae; genus Pseudobutyrivibrio. The sequence goes on along the minus strand of JAFYYE010000387.1, from coordinate 1,405 downwards.
GTTTACTGTGTTAAATGTTATCTCAACTGAATTAGTGCCATTGGCAAGAGTCATTCCACTCCAATTAATACCTTCAAGAGTATCCAAATCATCTGTTGGAACGCCGAATATCTTTGTTAAAGATATTTCATTGTTATTTGCAAATTTTATCGATTTTGTATCTGGGTCGTATGTTCCTGTATCTGTTGCATCTGATAAATTGGTCATTATAAGCGATTTTTGAGATGCCGGAACTGTTGGGTCAGATGTCTGTGATAACAAATACTTTGTATTATTAGACGAATCTGTATATACATATCCACCTGCGCCATTATTCTGTGATGCATCCCAAGAAACTGCGCTTGAGAAATTATATGTTCTTGTAGTTGTTCCTACTGCACCAAAAATATCCTCAAGCTTTCCACCGTTATCAGTATACTCTTTCAATACATCATTATTGTCCTGGTCAAGTACACTTGTAAGCTCGATAGTATACTTTCCGTGAACACCATCTGCTCTCTTAATAGAGAACTTTGCTGTGTATGCATAACCTAAATTATCATAGAGTGTGAAGGTTCTTACATATCCACCTGTACTATCAAACTGCTTATCGTTCTTATCGATTACACCTGCAAAATTGGCTGCTGTTGTAGCCTCTGGTGCAGATGTAAGGTTCTCAGTTTTCATTACTCTTAAAGCTGAAACTGTATCCTTGATAATGTTCGATGGGTCATCAGGGTCAACCTGCCATCCCATTACAAGGTAACCAGTTGTAGTCATGGCAAGGTTACCATTTCCATCAATGTAGAAGGAACCTGCACGTGTAAATAAATTCTTAGAACCATTATTAACGATAAAGAAGTTTGTGGAATTAGCATCTGTAAGTCTGATATCAAGCGCATCACCTGTTGACTGTGCCGCACCAGCTGATGTGATAGAAATCTTGGTTGCACCATTAGTAACACCAAGACCTATCTGCTTAGCATTAGTACCACCACGAGTAGCTGTGGCACCTGAGGCCTGTTGTGTTGTCTGATACATGATATCAGAGAAAGTTGTTGCCGAAGATTTGAACGCAACAGTATTAACGTTAGCGATATTATTACCGATAACGTCCATCTTGGTCTGGTGTGTTTTAAGACCTGCCACACCAGAGAAAAGTGATCTCATCATAACTAAATGACCTCCTCAATCAATTCATGAATAATCGAGGGTGTCTGTTTGTCGCTTCAGTCAGTCCGCGACATTAGCTTCCATAAGGTCCAGCTAAACTATAACAGCACCGTCAATATTCGTAAAAATGTTCTCATCTGATTCAGTCTGATCCATAGCTGTAACTACGGTTTGATTTGGTACATTAACTATAAAAGCTAAAGTATCAACTAATACTAGAGAATCAGTAATCCCTTTTTCAGAAGCCTTCATG
>JAFYYE010000386.1 GCA_017557715.1 Pseudobutyrivibrio sp. | reverse complement strand
CATGACAGATAGGGTTGATTATATTAAGGAGTTTTATAAGAATTGAAGTACGAGTTATTAAAAACAGAAGGAAGGGCTAAAAGAGGCCGTTTTCATACTGTTCATGGTGTTATCGAAACACCTGTATTTATGAATGTTGGAACTGTTGCCGCTATTAAGGGCGCTGTTTCAACTGATGATTTAAGAGAAATAAAATGTCAGGTTGAACTTTCTAATACTTATCATCTTCATGTTAGAACTGGTGATAAGCTTATTAAAGAGCTTGGAGGCCTTCATAAGTTTATGAATTGGGACAGACCAATTCTCACTGATTCCGGCGGATTCCAGGTATTCTCATTAGCTGGCATTAGAAAAATCAAAGAAGAGGGTGTTACCTTTAATTCTCATATTGATGGTCGTAAGATTTTTATGGGTCCAGAGGAATCTATGCAGATTCAGTCTAATTTAGGTTCTACTATTGCTATGGCATTCGACGAGTGCCCACCAGCATTAGCGGAACGTAAATACGTAGAGGATTCTGTTGCTAGAACTACCAGATGGCTTCATAGATGTAAGGAAGAAATGACTCGTCTTAATGGCTTAGAGGACACTATCAATAAAGAACAGCTTCTTTTCGGCATTAATCAGGGAGCGATTTTTAACGACATTAGAATAGAGCACGCAAAGCAGATTGCTGAGCTTGATTTACCAGGTTATGCTGTTGGTGGACTTGCTGTAGGAGAAAGCCACGAGCAGATGTATGATGTTTTGGATCATGTTGTTCCATATCTTCCTCAGAACAAGCCTACATACCTTATGGGTGTTGGTACACCAGCGAACATTTTAGAGGCAGTTGACAGAGGCGTGGATTTCTTTGACTGTGTCTACCCTAGTCGTAATGGACGTCATGGTCATGTTTATACAAATCATGGCAAGCTTAATCTTTTCAATCAGAAGTTTGAAAAGGATATGCGCCCAATAGAAGAGGGGTGTGGTTGCCCAACCTGCCGTACATATTCTAGAGCTTATGTTCGCCATTTGCTTAAGGCAAAGGAAATGCTTGGAATGAGACTTTGCGTTCTTCATAACCTGTATTTCTACAACACAATGATGGAAGAAATCAGAGAAGCTCTTGATGCTGGAGAATTCAAGGCTTATAAGAAAAACAAACTTGATTCTATGGCTCAGGGGGAGAATTAATCTTAAATTTTTATTAATTAAAGGTTTTTTCTTGCTTAAGAGTTAAAATTTAGATAAAATTGACTCAGTGATTTGTGGCTTAGGCCAAATATTAGGAGGATAAATTTAAATGAACAGTTCAATTAGCTTAATTATTTGGGTAGTAGTACTTTTCGTATTCATGTATTTCTTCATGATTCGCCCACAGCAGAAGGAGCAGAAGGAAAAAACTGCTATGATGTCATCTCTTGCAGTTGGTGATACAGTACTTACAACTAGCGGTTTTTATGGAGTTATCATTTCAATTCCTGATGATTCTACTGTAATCGTAGAGTTCGGTAGCAATAAGAACTGCCGCATTCCAATGACTAAGAATGCTATCGCACAGGTTGAGAAGCCTGAGGATGCTGTTAAGACAACAGAGAAATAAGACGGTTAATAAAAATAGGATTTGGCAATGCCAAATCCTATTTTTTCTTGCTTCTTAAGAATTCTGAGCCCTTTTCAAGTAGCGCTTTGGTAGATGCTACAGGATGGGTAAATTTTGCAATATGTCTAAATTGTCCTCTCTGGGTTTCAGTTGCATTGAGCACCCATTGTTTAACAGCTTCTGTTGAAAGCTGTTCTTTTATTTCAGCTAATTTCTCAGCATTTAATTCTTTTTTTATCAAAGCAGCTTCTTTTCTAACGGCTGCTTTTTCTATACGGGCAATCTTTGATTCTTCAAAGTTAGTTTGAAGTGCAGCGACTTTTTCAGCCATCTGGTGGTTGATTTGCTCATTAATTCTTTCAAAATCCTTTGCAAATGTTGTAAGTGCTGATATTGTCAGCGCCATATCCATGCCAAATAGAAACATAAAGATTAGGGCTAAAAGTTCCACAATAACGGATGGAATTAGAAGTACAGTCTGCATTATTGGTGGAACTATAATCTGTGTAACGATGATTCCGGCAAATCCGAAGCACATGGTAAATATTAGGCATACTCGACCGTGGATATTTAATGGAAATTCTGAGTAGTCCCACCATCTGGCGTGGAAGCGCTTTTCCAAAACATATGAGGTGCTGTATTCCAAAACAAAAGATCCAGCAGCGCATATTAAGAAAATCATAGGATATGATGCATTTCTTAAATTATCACATGGAATATCGATGAAGATTATCTGTGCTAATGTGGCGCCTACACCATATAAGGGAATGCATGGCCCGTAAAGAAAGCCTCGATTTTCCCAAGCTTTTTCATGAATAGTGCAGTAGCATGTCTCGTATATCCAGCCTAAGAAACTATAAATTATAAAGTAAAGAAAATATCTGCATATAATCATTATTTATCCCTCCAGTTTTTAAGTATAAAATAAGTTAGTAGAAAATTAAAGAATAATGGGGATTGTTCATAGTAATTTACGATTTTAATGCTAAAATATAACTACCTATAGGTATGTAGTTTTATGGGTGGTGGTTTTTATGTTAGGTATTAATTCTATTGGGCAAAATCCATATATTAACAGCCCTTCTTTGGATTTATCTAATGTTGGTTCTACTAAAGTTGCTAAAGATCTTAAAGCTCAAGGGAAAAGTCCGGACTTAGCAGAAAATTTTGCTTCAGAGAGAGCTGCAAAAAGAGCAGGGGTTATCGAATGTGAAACCTGTGCCAGCAGAAAATATCAGGATGGAAGCGATGAGCAGGTTTCATTTAAATCTGCCCAGCATATTTCGCCTAGAGCAGCTGCTGCAAGAGTTCGTGGCCACGAAGCAGAGCATGTGAGTAATGCCTATGATAAGGCGAAGGAAGCAGGCGGTAAGGTGCTTAATGCCAGTGTGTCAATTCACACTGCAGTCTGTCCAGAATGTGGCAGAACCTATGTCTCTGGTGGAACCACACACACTCAGATTAAATATCCGAATGAGGATAATCCATATCAAAAGAACAGAAAAGAAGCAGATAACGGTTTACTTGCAGGAATGAATTTTGATGTTGGCGTTTAATTGCAACCTTTTTCCAGAAATGTGTGTATAAACTCTTGAAAATGGTGGAATCGTATGATATACTTCGATTGTTGCGAATCAAACGTAACACTTTAATTTAGGAGGAAATTATGCAAGTATTAAAGACTGTTCTTATCATATTATTAATCGTCATTTGTGTGGCACTTACTGTTATAATTCTTTTCCAGGAGGGCAAGCAGAACGGACTTGGTTCTTTATCAGGCCAGCAGTTCGATTCTTATTGGAGCCGTAACAAGGGT
>JAFYYE010000385.1 GCA_017557715.1 Pseudobutyrivibrio sp. | reverse complement strand
TGCTTGGATAGTATTTCCATATTTTTTCTTATTCCTTCCTATAGGATTCAATTTACTTGGTGTATTTAATCTACTAGGTCAGAAATGTAGGATGGAAAAGGCTGGATATGAAGAGAGCATCATTCGAATGAAAAGAAGCTCAATATCCATTCTTATACTTGCTGTTTTAAATATAATATTGGATTTGATTTATATTTTCATAAATCATAAAGGTTTGAATTTTGTTATAGAAATTTCTTATATAGGGATATTACTTTTGCTTATACTCATGGTTATTGCATTTGGTAATAAATATGACAAAATGTTTGGAGGGGTAGTTTTGGACTCCAATTAAATTGTTAATTTGCTCCCAGGGAAATATTTAGGGTGTAAATATAAATAATAGGAGGAATTCTTATGAAAAAGAAAAAGATTGTTTCACTCCTTCTTGTAGCTACTATGGCACTTTCAATGGTAGCATGTGGAAAGAGTGCAGACGAAGCTGGTAAGAAAGCCAGCGACAACGGCGGTTCATCTTCTGATACTCCACTCGTAATCGGATGGGATGCTATGAGCCAGAAATTCAGCCCATTCTTCGCTGAATCACATCCAGATATGTATTTGGATGATAAGTGTGTACAGATTGGTCTTCTTAGTGTTGACCGTGCTGGCCAGTATATCTTAGAGGGTATTAATGGTTACAAGGCTGAATATAACGGCACAGAGTACACATATTACACACCATCTGATATCAAAGTAAATGAAAACGAAGATGGTTCAGTTACTTATGATATCAAGATTAGAGATGACATGAAGTTCTCTGATGGAGAGCCTGTTACTATCGATGATGTTATCTTCTCATTCTATGTAGTATCAGATCCTACATACGATGGTCCTTCAACATTTGCTTCACTTCCTGTAAAGGGTATGGAAGAGTACAGAAGTGGTGTTTCTACACTTTCTACTCTTATTGCTGAGGCAGGTAAGGACAACACAGATTTCACAAACTTTACAGAAGAGCAGCAGAAGGCTTTCTGGGATGCTTGCGCAAATGAAGGTGCAGCATTTACACAGTCTATCGTAGATTATATGGTAGAGAATTCTGGCGTAGCTGAGGGAGATGTAGTTGCAGCTGCAGCTGGTTGGGGCTTCGAGCTTCCAGCAGGTGCTACAACAGAGGATTTCTTCCTTGCAATTGGTGAGCAGTATGGTTGGAATTTTGCTTCTATGGATAAGGAAGCAGCTTCAGTAACAATCGCTGATTCATTCCCTGAGGACGTACTTGCAATGTCTACAACAGGTGTACAGACTGGTGAGTCTGCTGATCACATTGAAGGTATTGTTAAGACAGGTGACTATAGCATGACTGTTACTCTCACAGAGTTCTCTGCACCAGCTATCGAAAAGCTTGGCACAGCTATTGCTCCAATGCACTACTATGGTGATAAGTCACTTTATGACTATGACAATAACAAGTTTGGTTTCCCTAAGAACGATCTTTCAATTGTAAGAGAAAAGACTACTAAGCCACTTGGTGCTGGTCCTTACAAGTTTGTAGAGTACAAGAATAAGATTGCTTATCTTGAGGCAAACGAGAACTACTATCTTGGTGCTCCAAAGATTAAGTCTCTTCAGTTTAAGGAGACACAGGAAGCTGATAAGATTCCTGGTGTACTTCAGGGAACAATTGATCTTTCAGAGCCTTCAATCTCTAAGGCTGCAGTAGAGCAGATTTCTGGTGAGAACTCTAATGGAGAGCTTGCTGGTGATAAGCTTACAGCTACACTTGCAGATAACCTTGGTTACGGTTACATTGGTATGTGCGCTAAGAACGTTAAGGTTGGAAACGATGCTTCAACAGAGCAGTCTAAGAACCTTCGTAAGGCTATTGCAACAGTAATTGCTGCATACCGTGATGTAGTTATTGATTCATATTATGGAGAGGCTGCTGAGGTTATTCAGTATCCTATCTCTAATTCTTCTTGGGCAGCTCCACAGAAGTCTGACCCAGATTACGAAATCGCATTCTCTAAGGACGTAGATGGAAATCCAATTTACACAGAGGGAATGTCAGATGATGAGAAGTACGATGCAGCTCTTAAGGCAGCTCTTGGTTACTTCGAGGCAGCTGGCTACACAGTTGCAGATGGCAAGCTTACATCAGCTCCAGCTGGTGCAAAGCTTTCATACGAGGCTATGATTCCTGGTGGTGGAAATGGTGATCACCCAGCATTTGGTATTCTTACAGGTGCTAAGGAGCAGTTTGCTAAAATCGGTTTCGAGCTTGTAATTAACGACCTTGCTGATTCTTCAGTACTTTGGGATACACTTTCAGCTCAGAAGGCTGAAATCTGGTGCGCAGCTTGGGGTGCTACAGCTGATCCTGATATGTATCAGGTATATCACAGCCAGGGCGGTTCAGCATACCAGTATGCTGTATACTCAGATGAGCTTGATGCTCTTATTGAGGATGCTAGAACAAGTGCAGATCAGTCTTACAGAAAGGCTGTTTATAAGGAATGTCTTGATTTCATCGTAGACTATGCTGTAGAAATTCCTACATATCAGAGACAGAACGGTGTTCTTTACTCTTCAGAGAGAGTTAATATTGATTCTCTTGTAAAGGATCCTACACCATTCTGGATTTGGATGGATGAAATTGCTACACTTGAGATGAATTAATTTAAGTCTTCTTTATTTCCTAGGGCTTGTGTATAATAGCCCTAGGAAATATTTTGCTTATTTTTTTAGATTAAAACTACCTTTAATAAATATATGAAAATAAAGGTATTTTATGATGGGATGGGTTATTGAATTTGGTAAAGGACATTAGTCCTTTATTTGTCTCACCATAAAATATCTTTATTTATGAAATAAAGGGGAATAATAGAGAAAGGAATTTTAGTGTCATGAAGAAATTTGTGATCAGACGATTATTATTATCAATCGTTATCTTGTTCTTCGTATCGATGATTATCTATGCAATCATGAGATGCATGCCTACATCCTTCGTTGAACAGAAAGCTATGGCTCTTTCACAGAAGCCAGGAGCTAAGAGCTACCAGGAGTGGCTCGACCAATTAAATGCAGCCTATGGTCTTGATGTAGGTATTGTCCAGGGATA
>JAFYYE010000384.1 GCA_017557715.1 Pseudobutyrivibrio sp. | reverse complement strand
GGTGTAAAAATCGAGCACACACTTGGTCTTCTTGGTCACTCAGATGCTGATGTACTTTTACATGCTATAGCAGATGCTGTCCTTGGAGCAGCAGGATTAAAGGATATAGGGGCACATTTCCCAGACACAGACCCAAAATACAAGGGCGCAGATTCTATGAAGCTTTTGGAGCAGGTTCGCGAGCTTGTTATGGATAAGGGCTATGTAGTTGGAAATGTAGATGCTACTGTCATCGCTCAGAAGCCAAAGCTTCGTCCTTATATTGAGCAAATGGAAGAAAATGTCGCACGATGTTTGGGCATCGATGTTGATCAGGTAAATATCAAGGCTACCACAGAGGAGCACCTTGGCTTCACAGGTCGTGAAGAGGGCATCAGCTCACAGGCTGTCTGTCTTCTCTACGAGTTTTACGATGGAAGCAATGTGGTATACGACAGCGGACGTAGCTGTGAGACATGCGGGGGCTGCGCACGTAAGTAAAAAATTAGAATGAACATTTGTAAGTAACAAGCTATTAGATTTCCTTAGCGAAATGTGTTAATTGAGCGGGGAAATACTAATGCTTGTTACTGTAACAAATGTGGAGGAGAGAATATGGAATTCAAGTTTTACAATACATTATCTAGAAAAGTAGAAGATTTTCATCCAAATGAAGAGGGTAAGGTTGCTATGTACACATGCGGCCCTACCGTATATCATTTCGCACATATCGGAAATATCCGTACATATATCATGCAGGATGCATTAATTAAGTCCTTGGAGTATGCAGGCTATGATGTAAAGCGTGTTATGAACATAACAGATGTAGGCCATCTTTCAAGCGATGCTGATACAGGCGAGGATAAGATGGTTGCTGGCGCAAAGCGTGAGCACAAGACAGTTATGGAGATTGCAAAGTTCTATACAGATGCTTTCTTCAAGGATTTCGATGCAGTTGGAAATAAGCGCCCAGATGTTGTGGAGCCTGCTACAAACTGCATTCCAGAGTTCATTCACATGGTAGAAGTTCTTATCGAGAAGGGCTATGCATATGTTGCTGGTGGAAATGTTTATTTCGACACAAGCAAGCTTCAGGATTACTATGTATTCTCATCATCAGTTGAAAAGGAAGCCCTCGAGGTTGGCGTTCGTGATGATGTAGAAGAGGATACAAATAAAAAGAACAAGACAGACTTCGTTCTTTGGTTTACAAAGTCTAAGTTTGAAGACCAGGCTCTTAAGTGGGACAGCCCATGGGGCGTTGGTTATCCAGGATGGCATATTGAGTGCTCATGCATTTCAATGAAGCACCTTGGAGAATACATGGATATTCACTGTGGTGGTGTTGATAACATCTTCCCACATCACACAAATGAGGTGGCTCAGTCTGAGGCATACCTTGGTCACAAGTGGTGCAATTACTGGTTCCACAGCAATCACCTTAATGACCAGTCAGGAAAGATGTCTAAGTCAAAGGGTGCAATCCTTACAGTTTCTGTTCTTCAGGAGAAGGGATACGATCCACTTGTTTACAGATTCTTCTGCTTACAGTCACACTATCGTAAGCCACTTGTATTCTCATGGGAGAATCTCGATAACACAGTTCAGGCATACAACAAGCTTGTTAAGCGTGTATCTGAGCTTAAGGCAGAGGGAGCAGTTGATGAGGCTGTAAAGAAGGATTTTGAGGAGAAGTTCTGCGAGGCAGTTTCTAACGACCTCAACACATCAATGGCTATCACAATCCTCTATGATGCATTAAAGGCAGACACAAATGACGCTACAAAGCTTGCACTTGTTGAGAGCTTCGACAGAGTGCTTTCACTTGATTTAATTGGTCATGCAAAGGCACTTGCTGAGGCAGGAAACAATGTTGATGCTGAGCTTGAAGCATTTATTAATGATGCAATTGCTCGTCGTGCAGAAGCTAAGAAGGCAAAGGATTTTGCTACAGCAGATGCAATTCGTGATGAGCTTTTAGCGAAGGGTGTAGAGATTAAGGATACTCGTGAAGGAGTAGTATGGCATCTAGTTTAAATGACTATTTGAACGAAAAATTTAACATTGAATCAAAGGATATAAGGACCTATTCACCGCTGACACTTGCATATATAGGCGATGCCATTTTTGATGTGGTGATTCGTTCCATCCTTGTAAACAAAGGAAATACCGCTGTTAATAAGCTTCATCAGCGCACCAGCTCCATTGTAAAAGCGCCTACTCAGGCAAAGATGGCAGTAGCGCTCATGGACAGCTTCACTGAAGAGGAAGCAGATTGGTACCGCAGAGGTCGCAATTCAAAGCCTCACACAAAGGCTAAGAATGCCACCACCATGGATTACCTTGAGGCTACAGGCTTTGAAGCAGTCATGGGGTACCTGTATCTCACAGGTAATATGGACCGTATATGCGAATTGGTTAATCGCGGTATAGAACTATTGGAATTAGATATTCTAGATTAATTAGAAAGAGTAAAATATGGAAGAAAGTAGAATCGTAGAAGGACGTAACGCGGTATTAGAAGCATTTCGTTCTGGTAAAACTATAGACAGATTGTTTGTACTTGAAGGCTGCAAGGATGGCCCAGTTCAGACTATTCTTAGAGAGGCTAAGAAGAGCAAGGACACAGTTGTTAGCTTTGTAAAGAAGGAGCGTCTCGACCAGCTCTCAGAGACTGGAAAGCATCAGGGTGTTATCGCATATGCGGCAAGCTATGACTATGCAGAGCTTGATGATATTTTAGCTGCAGCTCGTGAGAAGGGTGAGGAACCATTCCTTATTATCCTTGATAATATTGAGGACCCACATAATCTTGGAGCTATCATTCGTACAGCTAACCAGGCAGGTGCACACGGAGTTGTTATTCCAAAGCATCGTGCAGTTGGTCTTACAGCTACAGTTGCCAAGGCATCAGCAGGAGCTATTAACTACACTCCAGTGGCTAAGGTTACAAACATCAGCAAGACTATGGAAGAGCTTAAGGAACAGGGTATGTGGTTCGTATGTGCCGATATGGGTGGCACTACAATGTACGACTTGAATCTCACAGGTTCTATCGGTCTTGTTATTGGAAATGAAGGCCATGGTGTTTCTGATTTAGTAAAGAAGAATTGCGACATGGTTGCAAGCATTCCTATGTATGGAGATATTGATTCACTTAATGCATCAGTAGCATGTGGAGTTTTGGCTTATGAAGTCGTTAGACAAAGAATACAAAAATCTAAGTGATGAACAATTAGTAAAAAGATATCAGGACGGCGATCAGGCTGTCCTGAATTATATATGCGAGAAATATAAGCCTTTGGTTTTAAAAAACTCAAAGAAATATTTTCTTGTGGGTGGAGAAAACGAGGACCTGATTCAGGAAGGCATGATTGGTCTTTTTGGAGCGATAGGAGATTATGATACATCCTCTGAGGTTACCTTTTTCCACTTCGCCCAGATTTGTATTGACAGACAGATGATAAAGGCTATTGAGGCTAGCAATCGTAAGAAGCATTCACCTTTAAATGCGTACATATCCTTGTATGATGAGGATGGTGGAGAGCTGGATGAGCCTGCTTTCACATCTGATGATCCTGCTGAGCTTATAATAGAAGCTCAGGAAAATATGGATTTGATAGAAAAACTAAAGCAAGCTTTGTCCCCTATGGAAAAGCAGGTTTTTGATTTGTACATGCAGGATTATGATTACAAAGAAATAGCTTTTAAGCTTGGAAAAGCAGAAAAGTCTATTGATAACACACTTACCAGAATCAAACAAAAAGCTAAAAATATATAAGAGCCACGCAGATGCGTGGCTCTTGTTTTACTTTAAAATACCATCAGTATATTTTTCATATAGCTTAGGGTCTACATGTGATTTGATGTTGTCGTAGACTGGTTTGCTAAGCTCCTGAATTTCACTTCTTATGTCGTCTGAAAGAGTAATAATTTCTGTTCCAGATTCCCTTATAGTAGCAACCCTTGAAGCAATTCGGTCGTCAGACTGCTGTCTAGCATATTCTGTAGCTATTGAGGCAGCCTCTTTGAGAATCTTTTGTTCTTCTTCGGTGCGTTCACTCATAAAATCATCACTGACAATAAGCGAAATTAGATGAGGTAAATGATTTGTTTCAATAACGTAATCCTGCTGTTCGTAAAGACGATTTGAAACGATTACCTCGTATGGATTTTCCTGAGCATCAATGGTGCCCTGCTGTAATCCAATGTACACCTCTGAAAAAGTCATAGGAGTAGGAGATGATGAAAGGCTCTTCCAAAATTCAAGGTGATAAGGGTTTTCCATTGTTCTGATTTTTTGCCCCTTGAAATCCTTGATTGAATGTACTGGCTTGTTGCTGGTCATTACTCTAAATCCTTGGTCAGCATATCCTAAAAGCTGATAGCCACCATCTTTATAAACCTCTGAGATAGAATCCATAAACTCAGGGGCATCAACCTTTTTTCTAACCTGATTTATATCTGCAAACATACAAGGCATGTCGAAGATAGCAATATCTGGAAGGAATGTTACCTGAGGCGCTGTGTTTTGCACAACAAATGGAATGTCTCCATCCTTGCAGGACTCCAGCAATTCTCTATCTCCACCAAGAACACTGTTAGGGTACACCTGAATAATCATTTGACCATCACTTAGGCGGTACACCTCATCTGCAAATTTCTCTGCGTAAATCTGAGTAACAGTATCCTCTGGGCTGGAAGTGCCAAGTGGCCATGCATAGGTCTGTGCAGTGGAGCTCTTGCCACATGAGCACAGGCTGAGGGTTGATATAAATATTGTAGATAAAGCAATTAGTTTTTTGAATTTCATATCATACTCCTAAATTAATACCAGACTGATTGCTGGAATGAAGGTAATAAGTAAGAGTGCAAGGATAAACATTACTATCATAGGCATTGCCTTTCCAGCGATGTCTATAACAGGCACATCTGTAAGTGAGCTTGCTACGAAAAGGTTTACACCGATTGGAGGTGTTACAAATCCGATTGCAAGGTTTACAACCATCATGATACCAAAGTGAACTGGGTTCATACCTACTGCAGTAACGATAGGCAGAAGGATTGGCGATAAAATCAGGATAGCTGGTGTTGTATCCATGACCATTCCTACCAAAAGAAGGAATAGATTTATTACAAGTAAAAGGATAATCTTGTTTGTAAAATTATCTAAAATGTAGGCACTAACTGTCTGAGGAACCTGCATGAGAGTAAGCACTCGTGAGAATGCAGTTGATGCAGCCAATATAAAAAGGATTGGCGCGTAGGTCTTCATAGCCTCCACAAATATATTCCAGATATCTCTGAAACGGATTGTTTTATAGATGAAGAGGCTGACAATAAGTGCATAGAAAACAGATATTACAGCTGCTTCTGTAGGTGAAGCAATACCGGCGTAAATACAGCCAAGCACGATGACAGGGCTGAGGATTGCAAAGAAGCTTTCCTTGAATATTACAGCGAAGCCTTTTTTATGGAGTGTATCAATTTCAGCATTAATTTTCTCTTTGTCTTCTCCAACAATTTTGCAATGCGCATATGCGTAAAGCATAAGCAATAAACTGATTAAAAGGCCAGGAATGATTCCAGCAATAAACAAATCGCTTACTGACTGGCCAGATGCCATGGCATACATAATAAATGGAATGCTTGGTGGAATGATAACGCCGAGACCACCAGCAACTGCAACGATTGCAGTGGAGAATTTTTTGTCGTAGCCCATTCCAAGAAGGAGTGGGATAGTCATAGAACCTACGGCTGCAACTGTGGCAGGAGCAGAACCTGATATTGCTCCATAGAACAGACAGGTAATAATAACTGCGCAAGGTACGCCAGCAGTTTTTTTGCCAATGAAGTATGAGAATACATCAAAAAGCTTTTTGGAAATCTGACCGTGAGCCATGATGATTCCTGAAAGTACAAACATTGGAACTGCCAAAAGTGGGAAGCTGTCGATTCCACCCACCATAGAGCGGATGACGTAGCTGGCACTGGCAGTAAAAGATGAATCAAATGCACCAGGAAGTACAGCTACTATTCCAAGGGAGATAGATACAGGAATTGCTATAATCAGGCATAGTGCAAATAAAATTAGTACGGTTAAAGCGCTCATGTCTATTTTCTCCCTTCTTCAGTGTCTGAGTTTTCTAGTACTTCTTTATTAAAATTCTCCTGTGAAAGGAGAGAATTCATTTCGATTCTATGTTTTTCTCTCATCTCAATTTCCTTAAGGTGAGAAGGCCATGTTTTTAGTTCTTCACGATAGATAACGTTGTGCCACTCTAAAAACCATCTCTCTAAAATTCTTATAGCGCAGAGAGTGAAACAAACAAGAGGTGCTGACTGAACGAAATACATAGGAATTCCGCAGGCAGGAGACACCTGTCCGCTTTCGATTGTTGCAACAAGATAGCGATATGCGAAAGGAATAAGGTAAACAAAGAAAATAAATTCAATAGTAAGGTTTAATACCTTGAATAATGCTTTACCTCTTGGTTTGAAGGCTCTTATAAACTGGTCAATCTTGATTGAAATACATTTCTTTGTGCAAAGACTTACAGAAAAGAAAGCAGACCAGATAAATAAATAACGGGTGATTTCTTCAGACCATGAGAGAGAAGCTCCTAAAATATAGCGACAGAAGATTTGAATGCCCATGATAATACTCATGGCTATAAGCATTACAACCATGATGAATTCTTCAAGATATTCGTCAATAAAGAAAAAGATACGTTTCATGTTAACTTGAGTCCCCTTTTTACAATTAAGGGCAATTTGTGCATTTACACAAATTGCCCTATAAATGCTTAATGACTACATTGAACCATGTATAAGATTAAGTATTGTAGAAAGGTCAGAAGCATTCATCTGACCAGGTGCAGAAGCCTTTCCAACCGCACCAAATGTAAGTGCTGAGCCGAATGCCTCGCCGCAAAGACGGCTTACAAGGCCTGTTCCAGCCATTGACATTGTAATGATTGGACGGTCAGCATAGTTATCTGCCATTTCCTGAGTTGCGCTAAGGAGTGTAACAACATCCTTTCGGCAAGTAGGCATAACAGCAATCTTTGGAATATCAGCTCCAAGATCCTGCATCTTGCGGAGTCTTGAAACAATGTCATCCTTATCAGGAGTCTTATCGAAATCGTGATTTGAAGCAACAACCTTAACGTTGTTCTTGTGAGCCTCAGCAACGATATCCTTAACGATATCATCACCAGTGAACACTTCAACATCTACTAAATCAACAAGTCCTGTAGCAGCAGCCTGCTTATTTAAAGTTGCGTAAGCATTCTTTTCGATAGATTTTTCGCCACCTTCATTTGATGTTCTGAAAGTGAAGAGGAGAGGAGTGTCGCCTAAAGCAACTCGAAGGTCTTTTAATACGTCCAAAACCTTATCGAATTCAAATACACCATCAAACCAATCTACACGCCATTCAACAACATCATGAGCAACGCCCTTGAATGAATTTGCAGCTGCAAGGATATCATCCTTTGTCTTTCCAACGATAGGTACACAAATCTTTGGTACACCTTCGCCGAGAACCACGTTTCTTACTTTAATTGTATTCATAATTAATCCCTCTGTTGTGTTATTTTTATGAATTTGCTTCTAACATCTTAGTATATCTTAAGTTTACGAATAGGCCAAGAACTACACCAATAGCTGTAAGAACAATGTTCATAAGGATAACTCCTGAAGGAGTCATTGTTGAAGCTGCAGTAAGGATTGTGTAATTGCAAAGTGATGAAGCAATCATAACAAGTGCTGTAACTGTACCCTTAATCTTAGGGAAGAGCATGTTACATACAGATGTTGCAATCTGGAGAAGTCCGCCTGCTCCAGCCCAACCAATTGCGAATGCAGCAATCTTACATACTGTAACTGTAGGGCATGTAAGAACGATAATTAATGTTGCAAGACAGATGATAGGGTAAACAACGATGAAGCGTACATCTTTAATCTTACGTGTAAGAATTGATGTAACAACAAGTGCGATAAGTGTACCCATTGAGTAGAATGTCTGCATAATTGAAGGATCTTCCCAACCTACATTTGTCTTAGCATAGTTCTGTGCACAGTTGAGCCATAACTGGAATGTACCTGTGCATGTAAAACCGATGAGAATCATAGCGATAGACTCAAATGAGAAATGAGTATGCTTTAAGCTCTCGATAAGTCCCTCTTTCTTTTCAGCTGCTGCAGCATCTGAATCTGGAAGTGGAAGGATGAAAATAAGTACTACTAAAATAATGTAACCAATACCACAGATATAGAAAAGTCTGTTGTAGCTTACTAATCCAGCAGCATTTGTAGCAACTGTCATTCCAAGGAAGAATGGAAGAAGCATCTGTGAAATAGCGATAAAGAACTTGATTCCCATTGTTGCAATACCAGGAGCGTCGCTGATGATTTCTGCAACTGCTGGATAAATACCAGTATCAAGGAATGAGTTTGCAATACCACCGATGATAGCGCAGATGTAAGCAATCTGATAACCGCCATTAGCACCAGCATTGAATGCAAGTGCAAGACCGATAACGTAGATAGCATAAGAGCAACCACCGATAACAACTGAAATACGTCGACCAAGCTTATCAGAAAGAGGTCCAGCAAATGGAAGAGCGATAAGTCTTCCAAGACCAAGTGCAGCTGAAATAGCTGTGATTGACATAACCTCAACGCCCCAGCTTGTTGCAAGAGCTTCCTTAATTACCGACTGTCCTAAGATAGAGCAGCCAACACCATGAATGAAATAATTTAAGTAAAGAATTAAAGCAGCAGGATAGTACTTAGCTTTTGAATTTGTTCCCATGATAGTTTCCTTTCATATATAATGAATAGTTAATTATTACTCGTACTTAATTCCAAGTACTTCTTTCATATGCTCGATTGGCATATCCTTACCAGTCCAAAGCTTGAAGCCTGCAGCACCCTGGAAGAGCATCATGCCAAGACCATTCATCTTCTTACATCCAACTTCCTCAGCCATCTCAAGGAACTTTGTCTTAGCTGGTGCGTAAACTGTATCAGTTACGATGAGGTCTGGACGAAGATATGAAGTATCTGGAAGCCATGTCTGACCTTCGAGAGGCTTCATGCCCATACCTGTTGCGTTTGCAAGAAGGTAGCTGTCTGCAATTTCGCGTCTGAGTGCATCAAGATCTGCAAGATCGTAAAGAGTAGCCTTACAATTTGTTCTTTCATTAATCTTATCAACAGTTTCCTGAGCCTTATCCCAGAATGCATCCTTAATGTTGAAGATAGATAATTCCTTAACTCCATCAAGAGCAGCCTGAATCTGGATAGCTGTACCAGCACCACCGCAACCTACGATAGTCATTTTCTTTCCGATTACATCAATGTCATAATCCTTAAGTGACTGCATGTAACCGATACCATCTGTGATGTGACCTGTAAGAACACCGTTCTCGTTTGTGATTGTGTTTACAGCTCCGCAAAGCTCAGCAGCAGGAGAAAGCTTATCAAGATACTTTCCAACTACTGTCTTGTTTGGCATAGATACGTTTGAACCAACCAACTTTAATGCGCGAATACCTTTAACAGCATCCTCAAGTGTGCTGTTGTCTACCTCGAATGCAAGGTATGCGTAATCAAGTCCAAGATATGCAAAAGCCTCGTTGTGCATAGCTGGTGAGCTTGAGTGTCTGATTGGGTAAGCCATAAGTCCGATGAGCTCGGTATGGCCAGTAATTCTTTCTGCCATTTTATTGTCCTCCGATTTTTATTATTAAGAATTTTTAAGCATTAATAGTGCCCGCCATCAATCTTGTTAAATTCTTAACAGTCTCTATGTATATAATTGTAAATGTATTAATTAAATACTTCCAATACTTATATTGCGTATTATTGATAGCCAAAACGTACTGATTGTGGTAATATTAGCTATAAGGAACAATTTAATTGTGAAGAAATTGTGCATAATTATGTTTATATTATGAAAAGGAGTGGGGGATGACATTAAATCAGCTTACCTATTTTTATGAAGCAGCCAAGCTTCAGCATTTTAATCAGGCAGCAGAAAAGCTACATATATCTGAGCCGTCATTGAGCAGATCAATTGGTGCATTGGAAAGTGAGCTTGGGGTTGTTCTTTTTGAAAAGACAGGAAGAAATGTTGTGCTTACCAAGACTGGCGATATTTTCTTTGAGCATGTTGATAAGATTCTTCGCGAGGTGAATCAGTGCGACAGAAAAATGCATCAGCTTTCTGGCACAGGTGGCCACATCGATTTAGCCTATGTAGCCCCTCTTGCAGGCTCTTTTATTCCTAATATGTGCAGAGCCTTCCTATTAGAAGAGAAGAATCAGAATGTCACTTTTAATTTCCACCAGGATATCACTTCTAAAAATATAGAAGGTTTAAAGGCGGGAAATTACGATATTATATTCGGCTCTTTTGTAAAGGATGAGCCAAATATCAATTTCATTCCTATTATGCAACAGGAGCTTGTTGTGATTATTCCAAAGGGACATCCGCTGGAGGAGCAGGCACTTATCGAAGCAAGGGCATTTGGAGAGTATCCTGTTTTGGGTTACACCCGTACTTCAGGCTTGGGTCGTCTCACCAGGGATTTCTTCACTCAAAATGATGTGGAACCTAATTTTATCTGTGAATCACCAGATGAGAATGGTATTGCTTCATTAGTAGCTGCAAACTTCGGAATAGCACTTGTGGCAGACGTACAATCTATCCATAGAGATGATGTTACTATAAGGAAGCTTTCCACTGAACAGTACCTTTCACACACTGTTTACATGGCGTACATTAAAGGAAGGTACCAAATGCCGGCGGTTAAGCGGATGATAGATTTTATATTAGTACATTCAATGCATTGATGCCTTACAAAAAACGAATTGGATTTTTTTATTAAAGCGGGATTATACTTTTCTTAAGGAAAAGCATGCCCGCTTATATTTTTAAATTCTGAATAGCTCTACATTAATAATTTATTTTATTTAATAGGAGCGTAAATATGAGAAATAAATATCCACACATTTTTGAACCACTCACAATTCGTCGAATGACTATGAAGAATCGTGTCATGATGACACCAATGGGAACAAACTATGGTGATCAGAACGGTGAGATGACATTTGTTCATATTGATTATTATGAGCAAAGAGCCAAGGGTGGTACAGGTCTTTTAATGGTAGAAAATGCCAGCGTATTTTCTCCACAGGGTTCAAACGGAACAACTCAGCTTAGAATTGATCACGACAATTACATTCCACGTTTATGGTATTTTACTGAGAGAATGCACAAGCACGGCGCTTGCGTAGGAATTCAGATTAACCATGCTGGTGCGTCAGCTGTTTCAGCTCGTACAGGTATGCAGCCAGTTTCTGCTTCTGATGTTCCATCAAAGGCAGGTGGAGAGATTCCTCGTCCATTAGAGAAGGAAGAGATTTATGAAATCGTTAAGAAATATGGTGAGGCTGCAAAGCGTGCTCAGACAGCTGGATTCGACTGTGTTGAGATTCATGCAGGTCATTCATATCTTCTTAGCCAGTTCCTTTCACCTACAACTAATAAGCGTACAGATGAGTTCGGTGGTTCGGCTGAAAACCGTGCTCGTTTTGCAAAGCTTGTTATCGAAGAGGTTAGAAAGCAGGTAGGACCATTCTTCCCAATCTTCGTTCGTATTTCTGCAGACGAGTTTGTTGAAGGTGGTAACACACTTGAAGATACACTTGATTACCTTAAGTACTTCCAGGAAGAAGTAGATGTATTTGATGTTTCTGCTGGTCTTAACAGCTCAATCCAGTACCAGATTGATGCAAACTATCTTCCAGATGGATGGCGTTCATACATGGCAAAGGCTGTTAAAGAAAAATATGGCAAGCCATGTGTAACAATGGGAAATATCCGTGATCCTAAGGTTGCAGAAGACATCCTTGAGAAGGGGGATGCTGATATCATTGGTATGGGTCGTGGACTTATCGCTGATCCTGCTTGGGTTAACAAGGTTGAGTACAATCGTGAGGATGAGCTTCGTAAGTGTATCTCATGTAATGTAGGTTGCGCTGGTCACAGAATTGGTCTTAATATTCCAATTAGATGTACAGTAAACCCTGCAGTTAATGCAAATGATGAATATTACAAGAGAAAGATTAATAAGCCTTGCAACGTAGTTGTAGTAGGTGGTGGTACTGCTGGTCTTGAGGCTGCTTGTACAGCTGCAGAGGTTGGATGTACAACATTCCTTCTTGAAAAGAAGCATGAGCTTGGTGGTCTTTCTGTTCAGATTTCTAAGATTCCTGATAAGAAGAGACTTGCTGATTTCCCTACATATATGATTAATCGTGCACGCAAGCTTAAGAACCTCTTTATCTTTACAGATAACGATACAACTGTAGAGCAGGTTAAGGGATTCAAGCCTGATATCATTGTAAATGCTACAGGTTCTAACCCTACACTTCCTCCAATCACAGGTCTTATGGACCTTGTAGATAAGGATGATTCTAATGTAGCTACAGTTATCAAGATGATTGAAAGGATCAACGATTACCCAGAAGATATGAAGGGTAAGAAGGTTGCTGTAGTTGGTGGTGGCGCCGTAGGTCTTGATGTTATGGAATTCTTCACAGAGAGAGGCTGCGAGGTTACAATCATCGAGATGCTTCCAATGATTGGAAATGGTCTTGATCCAATTACAAAGTGCGATACAGCTGCTAAGATGAAGAAGTACAATGTTCGTCAGATGACAAACACAGCTCTTCAGGAAGTTTGCAATGATAAGTTTATCGTTAAGACTCCAGAGGGCAACATTGAGAACATTGATTTCGACTATGGTTTTGTTTGCCTTGGTATGAGGGCCAACACACCAATCATCAATGATCTTGAGGAAGCATTTGCTGATACAGATGTTGAGATTTACAACATTGGTGATTCAAAGCGTGCTCGTCGTATCATCGAAGGAACAGAAGAAGGCCGTGATATTATCAAGGTTCTTGAGAAGCATGAGTTCTTATAAAATAAAATCTCTATAGGGAGTAAGAGTTGGAAGTTGGTATTTGTTAATAGAGATTAATTTAAATGTAAAAGACAGACTGAAATTTCGGTTTCAATCTGTCTTTTTTTGTGATAATATTAGTGTTACAGTTTAAAGCATTAAAGCAGAGGAGAAGCTGTTATGGATCAACTTAAGATGTTACGTGAACATTTGGGACAGAATGACGAGATTATTCTTAATGCTCTTTTAATGAGAAACAGCATTGTAGAAGAGATTATGGCATATAAGGAGGCTAATGGCCTTCAGATTTTACAGCCAGAGCAGGACGAAAAGCGTGATAACTGGCTGAAAGCGAGCCTTGAAGGAAAGCGTCACGGCAAGGAAGTTCAGGATGTATTTAAAAGTATTGTAGAAAATTCTAAGCGAATTCAGGCTAGACACTTATTTAATTACAATATTGTATTAATTGGATTTATGGGTGCTGGAAAGACCACTATTTCAGATTTCTTAAGTACATGCTTTGCTATGGATGTAGTTGAGATGGATCAGGTTATTTCTGATAGAGAAGGAATGAGCATTTCTGATATTTTCGAAGTTTACGGCGAGGAATATTTTAGAAATGCGGAAACAAATCTTCTTAAGGAGATGCAGTCGAAACAAAATGTGGTTATTTCCTGCGGCGGTGGTACGCCAATGAGAGAGTGCAATGTTGTGGAGATGAAGAAGAATGGAAGAGTTGTTCTTCTTACTGCAAAGCCTGAGACTATTCTCGAGCGTGTTAAGGATAGCCATGACAGACCACTTATTGAAAATAATAAGAATGTTGAGTTTATCGAGGAGCTTATGCTGAAGCGCCGCGAGAAATATGTGGCGGCTGCTGATATTATCATTGAAACAGACCACAAGACAGAGCTTGAAATTTGCGAGGAGCTTGTAAATGCTCTATTAAAATTCGATTCAGAAAAGAAGTAGAAAAAAGTCTGGGGCTTTATCCTAAAGTGGATAAGCCTCAGGCTTTCTGTTTTTATAAACGACGAATTCTTTGAATCCGCAATCTTTTAATAAATCTGGAACAATATCAAAAGCAAAAGCTATGTCTTTTGGTGTGTGAGCATCTGCGCCCAGTGTAATAAGCTTTCCGCCTAGCTCATGATAACGCTTTATTATAGAAGGAGATGGATTAGGGTTAGGGAGACGATTGCCACGAAGACCGCCAGTGTTAACCTCTATAGCCTTGTCCAACGCTATGATTTTAGAAAGGATAGCATCTACTATTTCAAAGTAAGGCTGGTGAGTATCCTTCTTTAATTCAGGATTTTTAACATATCTAAATATGTAATCCAGATGTCCAAGGGAATCGAAATCATTAAAAGCTGTGATATTCTCTAAAATGCACTCATAATATCTTTTGAGAAGGGTGTTTGTTTCGCCTCTATCCCAAAAGCCATCAAAATAAGGATCGTATTTATCCACCAGATGTGTACTTCCTATTATAAAGTCGTAAGGATGATCATTAACTATCTGCGAGCATCGTTCCACGATATGAGGCTGTATACCGACTTCCAAACCTGTTAGTACAGTGAAGCTATCGTCGGAATTTTCCTGTGCTAGCTTGTGCTGAGCAGGGTAGTAATTTTCAATATCTAAGTCAAAGAAACCAAATTCAGCAGGATAATCCAAATCCAGATGATCAGTGAATGTCATGCCTAGAAGTCCTTTGGATTTTGCTGTGTTAATCATGTCGATTGGGGAAGCATCGGAATCCCCAGAAAAGTTGCTGTGCATGTGATTATCCCAAAGCATTTCATTACCTCCTTATTTAGGGTAATTCTAGCAGATTGAGAAAAATTTAACAATATTTCAATTTGGGGTTGAATTATAAATTGGTTTTGTTTAAAATGTAGTACATACGGGGTGCTTTTTAGGGAGCACACCTAAAAAATTATTTTAAAAGAATCTTTAGGAGGATTTAAAAAATGGCAGTAAGAGTAGCAATTAACGGTTTTGGCCGTATCGGACGTCTTGCATTCCGTCAGATGTTCGGCGCAGAAGGTTACGAAGTAGTAGCAATCAACGACTTAACTAGCCCAAAGATGTTAGCACATCTTTTAAAGTATGATTCATCACAGGGAAAGTATGCATTAGCTGATACAGTTTCAGCTTCTGATGATTCAATCACAGTTGATGGAAAGACAATTAAGATTTATGCATTCCCAGATGCAAACAATTGCCCATGGGGTGAGCTTAAGGTTGACGTAGTTCTTGAGTGCTCAGGTTTCTACACATCAAAGGAAAAGGCACAGGCTCACATCAATGCAGGTGCTAGAAAGGTTGTTATCTCTGCTCCAGCAGGAAACGATCTTCCTACAATCGTATACAATGTTAACCACAAGACACTTAAGCCAGAGGATAAGATTATCTCAGCAGCTTCTTGTACAACAAACTGCTTAGCACCTATGGCTAAGGCTCTTAATGATCTTGCAGGCATCAAGTCTGGTATCATGAGCACAATCCACGCTTACACAGGTGATCAGATGATCCTTGATGGACCACAGAGAAAGGGTGACCTTCGTCGTTCACGTGCAGGCGCTGTAAACATCGTTCCTAACTCAACAGGTGCTGCAAAGGCTATCGGTCTTGTTATCCCAGAGCTTAACGGAAAGCTTATCGGATCTGCACAGCGTGTTCCAACTCCAACTGGTTCAACAACAATCCTTGTTGCTACAGTTGAGAAGTCTGTAACAAAGGAAGAGATTAATGCAGCTATGAAGGCAGCATCTACAGAGTCATTTGGTTACAACGAGGATGAGATCGTTTCATCTGATATCGTTGGATCAACATATGGTTCAATCTTCGATGCAACACAGACAATGGTTGGCGAGGATAACCTTGTACAGGTTGTTTCTTGGTATGATAACGAGAACAGCTACACATCACAGATGGTTCGTACAATTAAGTACTTCTCTGAGTTAGCTTAATTCGTTTATCGAAATTAACGACTTTATTAGGGGTCCGGTCCAAATGGACCGGACCTCTTTTTATTTAAGGAGGAATATTAAAATGGCATTAAACAAGAAGACAGTTGATGATATCAACGTAAAGGGCCGTCGCGTTCTTGTTCGTTGTGATTTCAACGTACCACTTAAGGCTGGCGAGATTACAGATGATACACGTATCCGTGCAGCACTTCCAACAATCAACAAGCTTATCGCTGATGGTGGAAAGGTTATCCTTTGCTCACATCTTGGTAAGGTTAAGAATGGTCCTAACGAGGGCGAGAGCCTTGCACCAGTTGCTAAGCGTCTTTCAGAGAAGCTTGGTAAGGAAGTTGTATTCGTATCTGATTACAACGTAACAGGCGAAGCTGCTACAAAGGCAGTTGAGGCTATGAAGGAAGGAGATGTAGTTCTTCTTCAGAATACACGTTTCCGTGGCGAGGAAGAGACAAAGAATGGTGAGGCATTCTCTAAGGAGCTCGCTGATCTTGCAGATGATTATGTATGTGACGCTTTCGGTTCATCACACAGAGCACACGCTTCTGTAGCTGGTGTTACAAAGTTCATCACAGCTAAGGGTGGTTCTAACGTAGTTGGATACCTTATGCAGAAGGAAATTGACTTCCTTGGCAACGCTGTTGAGAATCCAGTACGTCCATTCGTAGCAATTCTTGGTGGCGCTAAGGTAGCTGATAAGCTTAACGTTATCAACAACCTTCTTGAGAAGTGTGACACACTTATCATCGGTGGTGGTATGTCTTAAACATTCCAGAAGGCTCTTGGTTATGAAATCGGAAATTCACTTTGCGATGATACAAAGCTTGATTACTGTAAGGAAATGCTTGAGAAGGCAGAGAAGATGGGTAAGGAAATCCTCCTTCCACTCGACGCTGTTACAATCAAGGGATTCCC
>JAFYYE010000383.1 GCA_017557715.1 Pseudobutyrivibrio sp. | reverse complement strand
ACAGGTGCTCTTGATTCTGCTACTGGACGATTGATTATGGATATATTCCATAAGCTTCACGAGGAGCAGGGCAAGACCATTGTTCTTATCACTCACTCACCTGAACTTTCACGTGAGACACAGCGAATCATTACTCTAAAAGATGGCAGCATCGTTGGAGAGTCTACTGGAAGCTGGACTGGATTAAAAGCAAAGGAGGGCGAGTAATGTTATTTACAGAGAACGTCCTCGTAGCATTATCGGGACTTAAAGCAAATATAATGCGTTCCCTGCTTACAATGCTGGGAATTATTATCGGTATCGCATCCGTAATTGCGATAATGACAGTTGGTAACTCTATTACACTTATTGTCAATTCCACTATGCAGGGCCTTGGTGCAAACAATATTCAGGTGGCTATCATGCAGAAGTCTGATGACGAAGGCCAAGAGTCAGGCATGAATTATGGCGGTTATACTAGAGATTTGACTGACGAGGATCTTATTACAAAGGAAATGCTCAAGTCTTTTACAGACGAGTATAAGGATGATATCAAGTATGTCATGCTTACAGAACAGGTAGGAGATTATTATTCTTCCAGCAAGGTTAGTCGAAATGGTAAGGATGCCAAGGTTCAGATTGTAGGTTATAACAAGGACTACATGGAATTTAACGATAAAGAAGTACTTGGCGGACGAAGCTTTATCACAGCCGATTATAAAGAAGGCAAAGCAGTCTGTATGGTTTCAGACAAGCTGGTTGAACGTCTTTATAAGGGTGATAACGATGCAGTCATCGGTACAGAGATTGAGGTTGTCAGTGATGATGGTACTTTTAATGACTTTTATGTGGTTGGCGTTTATAAATACGTGGCAGATTCAATTTCATTTGGTGAGTCTGACAACCCTAAGACGGAGGTAATTGTTCCGCTTAATACTGCTAGAAAGATTAATCACACAGCAAACAAGGGCTTCCAGTATTTTATGCTTGTTACATCTGTGAACACAGATAATAACACCTTTGTAACAAAAGTTAGAGATTTCTTTAATTTAAATTTCTATTCTAGAAATGATGCTTTTGAGATTGCTGCAGTAAGTATGGATTCTATGATGGATTCATTAAATACTATGATTAGCATGATTCAGCTTGCTCTTTCTGTAATCGCCGGAATTTCCCTTGTGGTTGGTGGTATCGGTGTTATGAACATAATGTTGGTATCTATCACAGAGCGTACAAAGGAAATCGGTACAAGAAAGGCTCTTGGTGCTACCAACGCATCTATCCGACTTCAGTTCATCACTGAGTCAGTGGTTATCTGTGTAATTGGTGGTATCATTGGAATCTTCCTTGGCGTAGGCCTTGGTATGTTGGCTGTTAAGCTTATGGGTTACGATGCAGTGGTTTCAGTTTCAAGTATCGTTATTGCTGTTGGATTCTCAATGGCTATAGGTATCTTCTTTGGATACTACCCAGCAAATAAGGCAGCTAAGCTCAACCCAATTGACGCTTTGCGTTACGAATAATGATATATTTCACAATAGTTAAAGTTTGATGAAATAAATGTGAAAAAATAAGGATTAGCCCCTTTCTGTGCTATTATTCCCATAGTGGGGATAGTACACAGAAAGGGGTTTTTTATGCAAATATCTATAGGATCATCAATGAAATCTGAAGTTGAGGCTGCTGTGGCTGAAGTTTGTGCAAAGGTCTCATCTCCAAAGTTTTTAGTTTTATTATCTTCATACACTCAGTTTGAAAAGGCAGCAAAGCTTATTAGTGATAAATATCCTAATGTTCCAATCATTGGTTCTGGAACTATTTCATATTTTGAGAGAACTTCTTCAGATAAAAGAATGCTGCTTTTGGCATTTGGCAGTGACGTA
The DNA here is from genome assembly GCA_017557715.1 of Pseudobutyrivibrio sp. Classification (GTDB taxonomy): domain Bacteria; phylum Bacillota; class Clostridia; order Lachnospirales; family Lachnospiraceae; genus Pseudobutyrivibrio. Next base: position 1,066 of record JAFYYE010000383.1, on the reverse strand, counting down.
GAAGTGGAGGTAGGTGTTATAAGAAATCTTTCTTCTGCACCTATGCTTGATGTGCCTGCATTGGAAGAAAAAATTTCAAAGATTCAGGCAGGCGACAGCAACACAATCTGCCTTGAGTTCTGTACCAATGATGAAGAGCGACTTGTCACCACAATGAATGTTGGTTTGGAGCGTGCAAAAATTCCTGTTGTAGGCGGAACAGCTTTTGGCGCGCCAGCAGGAATGACACCAAAGGTTTTAGTAAACGGTGAGCTTTATCCCGATGCATGCTGTTATGCTCTTCTTAAGAATAAGGCTGGTAAAATCAGAACATATTCAGAGAATATTTTCGGACCTATGGATTGTCCAGTTACACATATCGCTACAAAGGTTAATCTTGCAAATAAGGAGCTTATTTCTCTTGATGGACGTCCTGCAGCAGATGTTTATTGTCAGGATGCAAATGTAAGTAGAAATCAGCTTGTTGATAATGTTCTTACTCATCCACTTGGAAGAGTTATCGGTGATGAGATATTCGTTACAAGTCCTTATGAGATTGGAAACAGTGGCTCACTTATTTGTTATAAGCGCGTTAATGAGAATGACTCCATTCAGGTACTTGAGCTGAAGGATTACGACAGTATTGGTAATGATACTCGTAGCAGAATGAGAAGCGAGAATAATAAAATTTCATTTATCTTCTCAATTAATTGCATCTATCGTCATTTACTTTATACAAATGAGGGCTACCTCGAAAACTTCATTGGTCAGATGGATCAGGTGGGACCACATGTTGGAATTGTAGGAGGTGGCGAGCAGTATAAAAAGCAGCACGTAAACCAGACTATGGTTGCCGCAGTGTTTGAATAATCGGAGGTGCAATATGGGACTTTTTGGTAAGAAAAAAGTAGATGATCAGCAGGTTCTTGATACAGGAGCAGGCAAGGATAAAAAGGTTGATTTAAAGACTCGTCTTAAAGCTATTCGCGAGGTAGGTCGTTTTTCTATTGAGCAGAAGGAAAAGCTTCAGGAAGAAGAAGCAAACACTATTGCAGGTATTGAAACAATCAGAGATTCCTTCTCAGTT
>JAFYYE010000382.1 GCA_017557715.1 Pseudobutyrivibrio sp. | reverse complement strand
CATCAGATGCTGAGGCGCCACTATTTGAGGAGGTAGATCCTCAAGAAGAAGGTCTGACAAATCCATTTGAGACCGAGACAGGTGCAGAAGTTGAAGCACCAGTTGAGGAGAAGGATCCAAACGAGCAGACAAGAGTAATTATTGTTATGGAGGGCGACAGTGTCCTCGATAAGGGCTTTGACACAGAGGATTTAGCAGAGAACAAGGCTGCTATGAAGGCCGCTGATAAAATCGAAGCTCAGCAGGAGAAGGAAGTAAAGAAGATTGAGAGAGAAGCTCTTGATGGTGAGACTCTTGATGTAAATTACAATTTCTCTATTTTAACAAATGCTGTATCAGCTGATGTAGCATTTAAGAATATTGAAGAAATCAAAAAGGTTGATGGCGTTGCAGATGTAATTGTTGCAGTAGAGCACGACCCACAGGTTGAGGCTGAGCCAAACACAATCACTTCTGGTGATATGGTTGGAAGCTACAATACATGGACAACTGGCTACACAGGAGCTGGTACAAGAATCGCAGTTATCGATACTGGTATCGATATTGATCATCCTTCATTTGATGGTGCTGCCTTTGACGCACATCTTAAGGAGACAGCAGAAGCTGCAAGCAAGACTGTAGCTGATTATGATCTTCTTGATGAGGAAGAAATCGCAAATGTTCTTCCAAATCTTAACGCGTTTAAGAGAGATGCTGATGTAAGAGCTGAGACTCTTTATCAGAATGAAAAGGTTGCTTTCGCATTTAACTATGTAGATAAGAACCTTGACATTACACATGACAACGATGATGAGGGAGATCACGGTACACACGTATCTGGTATTTCTCTTGCAAACCTTTACGTACCAAGCTCTACATCAGAGACAGGTTTTGATAAGCAGGCAGCAGGTGTTGTTGGTATTGCTCCAGATGCACAGCTTATTACAATGAAGGTATTTGGTACAAACGGTGGTGCCTACACAGATGACTACATGGCTGCAATCGAAGATGCTGTTCTTCTTAAGGCTGATGCTATCAACCTTTCACTTGGTTCAGCAGCTGCTGGTGAGTCTTCAGATGAAGAGGGCTATATCAATGAAATCTTCAAGAAGCTTGAAGGTACAAGCAGTGTAGTTTCTATTTCAGCTGGTAACTCAGGCCGTTGGTCAGATAGCTCACAGTATGGTGGAAACTTAAGCAAGGATGTAAACCTTGATACAGTAGGTTCTCCAGGATCATACTTCAATGCTCTTACAGTAGCATCTGCAGTAAACTCAGGTATGACATCATTCTATTTTGCTACTACAGATGACAAGCATGTATTCTTCACAGATGGTTCTGATTCACTTGCTCCTCATTTCTATCAGCTTGACAAGACATCAGATCAGAGCGGAACAGAGTATCCATTTGTATTCCTCAGTGGAAAGGGTGAAGAATCTGATTATGAAGGTCTTGATGTTAAGGATAAGGTAGTATTTGTATCACGTGGTGCTATTACATTTGGTGAGAAGCATATGAATGCTGAGGCAGCTGGTGCAAAGGCCGTTGTTATCTATAACAATCAGCCAGGTACTATCTCTATGACTGTTAAGGGTTCTACAGCTGTAATCCCTGTATGTTCTATCACACAGGCAGACGGTGAGGCAGTTGCTGCAACAGGCAAGGAAGTTGCTGAGGGCGTTTATGAAGGTACAATCAAAGTAACATCACTTCCAGAAACATTAAGAGATGTAGCTGATGGTTATACAATGAGTGATTTCTCATCAGTTGGTGTTCCAGGAACTCTTGATCTTAAGCCAGAAATTACAGCTCCAGGTGGAAACATTTTCTCTACAAGAGATGATGGTACTTATGGTCTTATGAGTGGTACATCAATGGCTGCACCTTCTATCGCAGGTCAGAGTGCACTTGTTCAGCAGTACATTCGTGAGAACGATTTAGCAGAGCTCAACGGTGTTTCAATCCGTACACTTGCTCAGTCACTTCTTATGAGTACAGCAGCTCCTTTATATGAAGGAAATGACAGAGAGAATGGTCTTGAATACTCTCCACGTGCACAGGGTGCAGGTCTTGCAAATGTTCAGGATGCTATCACATCACCTTCTTATATCCTTGTAGGAGATAAGGAAGGCAACGATGGTAAGGTAAAGGTTGTTCTTGGAGATGATCCAGAGAAGACTGGTTCTTACTCATTCGATTTTGATGTTTATAACATGGATGTTGATCCACAGTACTATGTACTTGATTCAACAGTATTAACAGAGCAGCTTTATGATAAGCAGGGAATTACATATTTCTCTGGTAAATCACACAAGCTTAATCCAGCAGTAACACTTACAGCTGATGATACAAAGCTTGTATATGACCTTAACGATGATGGTAAGGTAAATGCAAAGGATCGCAAGGTTCTTCTTCAGGTAGTAAATGGTACAAAGTCAGTAGCAATTGTTGAGAGTAACGAAGAGTACTTCGATTTCAACAAGGATGGCGTTGTAAATACAAAGGATGTTTACACATTCTCTAAGGCTCTTAAGGGTAAGGTTGATTCAGTTGATCTTGGTCTTGAGGTTGTAGAGGTTAAGGACAGCACAAAGATTAGCGTTAGCATTAACCTTTCTGACGAGGATAGACAGTATCTTGCTGGATTTGAGAATGGTATGTATGTAGATGGTTTCATCTATGTAAATGGTGTAGTTGATTTATCAGTTCCATTCCTTGCATTCTACGGAAATTGGGGCGATTCTCCAATGTATGAAGACTTTGACTTCATGGAGTACTGGCACAATGCAGATTATGATGCAGTTACATACTCTGGTGTTAAGAGAACAAACTTCCTCTCAATTTTCCCACTTGGAATGAATAATGAGAACTACTACGTTCCTAACTACTTCACAGAAGATGCTAAGTACATTGCTGATAGAAATGCAATCAGCTCAGAGAACGGCACATACCTTGGTTCTCAATACTATACATTAATCAGAAATGCTAGCAGAGTTGTTCTTACAATTAAGGATAAAGAGACTGGCGAGAAGTACTTTGAGAAGGTTTCAAAGGGCGAGAATTTCGCTGAGTTCTACTATGCAAATCAGGGCAAATGGGAAGGGACTCTTGCAGCACAGGAACTTAACTGGGCTGGTACAGATGCTGAAGGAAAGCCACTTCCAGATGGAACACAGGTTGATATTACACTTCAGGCTATCCCTGCTTACTATGATGATGTTGAGGATGTTACAACACTTACATCTAAGGGAATGTACCTTACAACACCAATGACAATTGATAATACAGCACCAGTTGTTGTAGATGCAGTTAAGGGTGAAGAAGGTAAGTATGATATCACATTATACGATAATCGTTATGCTGCTTCAGTTCTTGTAATCGGAAGAGACAAGAGCACAATTCTTGGTAAGTATGCAGTAAATCAGGAGACAGCTGATGAGGATGTAACAATCTCTATCGATGCTCCAGATGATGTATTCTACGTAGACGTAATTGACTACGCTATGAATAAGTCAGTATATCGTTTCAACAATACTGGTCACGCTGATACAAAGTATGTTTCAGAGCTTACAGTAGATAAGGATGAAGTTGAGCTTGAGGTTGGTAAGACAGCAAAGGTTACAGCAACTGTTGGTCCAAAGTGGTTAGCAGAAGGCTATGATCGTGTTGTATGGATTAGCGACAACAGCAAGATTGCATCAGTATCATCTACAGGTCTTATCACAGCTAACCAGGCTGGCGAAACAAAGCTTACTGTTTACACTGTAGCTACAGATAAGAAAGGTAAGCGTCTTACTGCAGAAGTTAAGGTAAAGGTTGTTGAGAAGGAAAAGAAGAATAGTGACGAGGATGTTAAGTCTGAGGATACTAAGGATTCTGAAGAAAAGACAACTGATGATAAGAAGGAAGACGTAAAGTCTGAAGAGAAGGCTGAAACTAAGGCTGAGGAAGCCGAGGAAGAAGCTGTAGAAGAGAAGACTGAAGAGTCTAAGGAAGACGAGTCTGTTGTAGAGGAAAAGGCAGAAGATTCAGAAGCAGTAGAGGACCAGTTAGGAGGAGAGAATGATGAATAAGAATTTAAAAAGAGCAGTCGTTCTCGGTATGGCGGCAATTACATTGCTTACTGGAGTACCTGCTACACCAGTTTTGGCTGCTGAAAAGACACCTGTTCATACTTCAGTGCAGTCAACAGGTAAGGGCGACAGCCAGAAGATTACAGTAAAGGTTACATTGGATAAGACAACAGTAACAGATGGTAGAGTTGCTGTAGAATATGATCCAAGCGTTCTTGAGCTTAAGAGCGATTCTGAAGGAATCAAATTCAGCGATGTTGACGTAAACAAGTCATATGTTGATGGCGATTCAAAGGGAGTTGCTTATGCATTCGTAGGCGATGCTCCTAAGGCAGTAAGCGGAACACTTATGACTGTTCAGTTTGCTGTAAAGGCAGGCCTTGATGCTCAGGAAACAAAGATTGGCACAAAGGTTTACGGCATTAATAATGAGGACGAGGCAGTTGTTGAGGAGACATTATTAGAAGATGCTGTAGAGGTTGGTAGACCACAGCTTAAAAAGCCTACTATCAACAGTGTCAGCCAGACACTCCTTGGCGTTTACGTAAAGTGGACAAAGGATGCAAATGCTGATGGATATGTTGTATATCGCAGCACATCAAAGAATGGAAAGTACACAAAGATTGCTACTGTAAGTGGTTTGAGCAGCTATTATGATATCTTGGTTTCAAACAACAAGACATATTATTATAAGGTTGTTTCATATCAGGGAAGCGGAAAGAACAGAGTATACTCAGAAGAGTCAGCGCCTGTTTCAATCAAAGTAAAGAAGTTCTTTGGACTTTTTAGCTAATAGCTAATAAAAAGATGGCTAGGGCATTTGCCCTAGCCATTTGCTTTTTGCATAAACTTTTCATTATTAATAATAAATCTTTCATGTGTGCCCATTCCAACCATACCGTTTTCATCTGAGCACACAACTTCAAAAGTAAGCTTGCGTCCATCAATTTCGATAAGTGTGGCCTCACACATAATAGTTTTTCCGATTGAGCTTGGGGCCATATGGCTAACGTTGACTTTTGTTCCTACCGAGCCAAGACCTTCTTCCAATTCTGGCTGAATCATTTTCCAGCAGGTTTCCTCCATAAGGGATATCATTGCCGGTGTGGCGAAGACCTCCAATGCTCCGCTGGTGAAAGCCTTTGCAGTGTTATCAAGAGTAACAACTGTAGAAGCATTTCCCTTCATTCCGATTTCTAACATATTTCAAGAAGCTCCTTCCTAAAAATTCATAGAATTATTATACTCTTTTTACGAATAAAGTGGTAAAATTATTCCATACTCCGATGGGGAAAGGAGACAATAAGCATGATTAACGAAGAAAATATTATTGATTTATCTGATTTTGCAGAGCGTGATATCAAAGAAGAATTTACTCGTTTGAAGGACAGCATATCTGCCTTGGAAAAGCTTATTGATGCCAAGGAGCAGGAACAGCAGGAGGATGGAGGCGTTGATTTCGCCAAAATTCAGACCACTATCAAGGAAAATGTTGAAGAAATTAGTCTTCCATTAGAGCAAAAATGTGATGTTTTAGAGGCAAAACTCAATATTTTACAGGAGACTATTAATCAATCCCGTTCAAAACAAGATACCAATGGAAAGCTTGTAGTTTTTAATACAATAGGTATTGTGGCACTTATTGTGATGTATGTACTATTTTATTTAGGATTTTAGCTAATAATATTGGGAATCCCGCAATTGTGGGATTCTCTTTTTTGTGTTATAATTTAGCACCGTGAGTTTATAATTATTCAGTTATTTTATGACATATTTTTAATATTAATTTATACGGAGGATAAGAATGAAGGCAATTCTTCAGCAAATCAAAGAAGAAGTTGTAGCTGGCTTTATTGCTTGTGGTTACGACGAAAAATATGGAATGGTTTCTCTGTCAAACCGTCCAGATCTTTGTCAGTTCCAGTGTAACGGTGCACTTGCAGCTGCAAAGGAATATAAAAAAGCACCTATCGGCATTGCAACAGAGGTAGCTGAAAAGCTTGCTGCTAATGAAATGTTTTCAAAGGCTGAGGCTTGCCCACCAGGATTCATCAATATGAATCTCTCTGATGAGTTCATT
>JAFYYE010000381.1 GCA_017557715.1 Pseudobutyrivibrio sp. | reverse complement strand
CATTAATAACATTCTGATGATAATCTGAAAGCTTATAAATGCAAAGCTCTTCAAGAATCAATTCCACAGCATCAACATCCATTGTTGGTACTACCTCTCTAAGAGCATCATAAGCCTCTTCAAGTTCATAATCAGAAATGGGCTTTCTATTTAGTCTTTTAGATTTTTTTGCACCAATATAATCTTTTAGAATATCCTTATAGCTTCTATATAATTCTAATAACTCATTTATCGTGTCATCAATTTCCAGTATATCTCCTGCCTTACCAGCGAGCTCAATGTGATAAGCCAAATCATGAAGCTTTGTGGCACCAATAACCTGTGCCGATGTCTTAAGAGCATGTATCTTGATAATCAGATAACCAATGTCACCTCGGTAATATGCAGATTCCAACTCTGAAGATTTGAAATCAATATCCTGATAGAAGGATTCTAAAAATCTATCAAATTCTCTCACGCCGCCGCAGTAACGTAAGCCATCCGAAATAGATATCCCTTCTACTCCTGATAGCATTACTAACTCCTCTGGAATATAATTTTCTCTGATTACAGCCTCCATCTCCACTCCTAAAACAGATATTTATATATACAATATAACATAAATTAGCTTTTTATCATCCATTTCCTTATTTTTTTATGCTTCTATATGATAATTTCATCCTATTCTAATATCTGTCAGGGCAACTTGGTCACCACTAAGAGTTACATATATATCCTTTGTTCCATCAAGTATAGTCAATGTATTTTCAATGGAAATGCCCATGTTTTCTGTCGTCAGCCATACTGTATTTCCTCTTCTGACAAATGACACTGAGCACTCCATTCCCACTTTGTTCAGCTCTTTCCATGCATCCCACCCAGGGAATTTTTCTTTCTTCTTCATGGAGAATTTATTATCTACAATCTCCTTATCTGCAGAAATCTCGCCATTAATTTTTATTAGAGCAAATTCCTTGTATCCCTTGCCCTGCACTTTTTTATCATCAGAGGAATACAACACTATATACGGACAATGCCAAACAAGGCTGGCCGATGGAAGACTCATGGTGTGGAAATCCAGTTTTAGTTTATCTACAATTGGAATTCCCTCTGTGGAGCCTGAGCGATACTGATCTATCTGCACATTGGCAACATCAGACACCAGTCGATTTATATAGCTGTCTCCTTCCACTATCTTTGGAATATCTCTGTCATGGACTTTCTTTTCAAATAGCTCCACCTGAATATCATCGATTATGCAATTCTCACCAGTAATGCTTATATAAGCCGCCTTCGAGCGGTCTGGCAAAGCTGCTATTACTTCCACTTTTCCTCTTGGACTAATTAACTCCAGCTTTATATGGTCCTCATATTTTGCAGTAATCACTTCATAGCTTCCTTCAATATTATCTTGATTTTCATCAAGTGTACTTTGGACCTTTATATTTCTGGCAGATGTAGATATGACTTTTCCGTCAAACCATATTTCTCCATATTCCATGTAATGGTATGCTTCGATAGCTTTCTTGTTATCATGAACATATCCATCAAAGGCGTCAAATAGAATAAGCGCTGGCTCACTAAATACGCCTTTCTTTCTATCGCCGATAGAGACATTAAACTTTATTTTTGTTATCTCCTGAATAATAGGAACTCCTACAGTGTATGCTTCTCTGTACTTACCGCAGGTAATCTCTTTTTCTATTTCTGTAGGAGCTGTATTAATACCATTATTATTTTCCTCATCTAAAATACGCACTAATAGGGAAGCTACTACTGGATCATATTTAATTCCCGACTGCCTGATAAACTCTTCTCTTATGGTCTGCATTGGAAGAGGTCCACGATAACTCCTCTTAGATGTCATGGCGTCATAGGCATCCACCGCCCCCACTATTCTTGCCACCTCAGGAATGCTCTCCCCCTTTAATTTCATAGGATATCCACTTCCATCATACCTTTCATGACTATAAAGTGCCGCATCAGTCAATGTAGGATATTCTTTTATGCTTGAAAGGATTTGTCCGCTAAGTACAGGCACTCTCTCAATAATTTTTCGTTCTTCATCCGTCAGTTTTTCCTTCTGTTCTAAAACTTCATCAGGAATACTAACTAAGCCAACATTATGCAACAATGCTGCATAGTATATTTCATCACATTCTTCCTCTGACTTTCCCATCAAAATTGCAATTCTTCTAGCTAGATTTGAGACTCTTGTTGCATGACCTTCTGAAAACTCATCACGTTCTTCGACAGCTGCCATAAATGCCGATGCGGTTTGGTCAAATAAGCGTTTAGCACTCTTTTTCTCATCCTGAAGAATCTTCATTTCATGCTCATGGGCATTCATTACAGCTTCATTAATATCAAGATATGTAAATACATACATAGATATTGATACTAATACAAGTGCTGTGTTAACAAGGGAAATGCCATATGCAAAAATCTGTATAATTCCCATTACTATAGGAACAAAAATATATAAAACCATGGATATGTACATCCATTTGCTAATCAATTCACGATATTTTTTTATGACGGTATATTGTATAAGCGGGCACAGAACCGGAATAATATAGCAAATAATAAATCCAGAACCTCTGTGGTAAACATTATTCTCATCGAAATAATAAAACAACCCGGTTATCTGCGAAAAAATCACCAAAATCATTTCACATAAGGAGGCCATACTGACAAATATCAGTTGCTTTGGAGGTTTTGGCAGTTTTACATCAACGGTCAGAACATAGTTAATGTATAGGTTAAAACCAAATATAACACATGGGGTCAGGAAAAAAACGAAAAAGTTGCTGACCCTAACCATTACAAATCCTACTGGAGTAATGTCACCGACATATAAATACGACATCCTATCGAAAAACAACAGAAACGTAGCCACAAATTCCATGAAGATTAATATGTACTTTCTACGCTTCTCCAAAAATTTCGTGATAAACAAAAGAAGCCCAAAGCACAAAGATACTGCCGATAATGCAAGCATCATATCCAATTGATATGTTCTGATAAATGTATATACCATCAGTTGTCCCCCGACTTTTCGTCTATTGTTTTAGCCACTCTTCCATTCCATCCCAATCAAATACTTTAAGGAGTTTTGAAAGGTCATAAATCCTAGCAGCATCTTCCTCAGGAAGCTTATATTCCATAAGACCATCCACAATCATTTGTACAGCGTCATAATCCATTTGTGGGATCATCTCCTTAAGTGCTTCATAGGCATCTCTTAATTCGTCCTCAGAAATTGGTTCCTTGCCCTCATCATCTGAAACCACGCCCTTCAGCGCCTTGAGTTTTTCCTTGAAGCTGTTGTATTCCTTAATTAATTGATCGTTATATCCATTGATATAATCCAAATCATTTTTATTTCCTGCATCCTCTAATGCTGCTGCAACTGCTGATAGTTCCAACGCTCCAATAATACGAAGAGAACTTTTTAGTGCATGCACCTTGATAGTATAAAGACGAATATTTCCTTCTTCATAGGCATCCATAATTACCTTGGTATTAGAATCGATTGTGTCAAAGAATAATTCCAGTGCGGAAATAAAGCCTCCTATTCCACCAGAGTTCTTGATACCATCTTCCACGGAAATTCCTTCTGTCTCATTAATCCACAGCATATTTTCAGGAAGTTCTTTAAGCTCCTCGGCAGCCTCTTCCCTACTAAATCTTTCTACCATAGAATCTGGTAGATGACGAAGTATTGTCTTCTCTAAAACTTCCGTATCAACTGGCTTTGAAAGATAACCATTAAAGCCCTTTGAAATGTAAAATTCTTCTCCCGCTGTGGAATTTGCTGTAAGAGCATATACAGGAATATCTGGAGCAAACTCCCTGATATGACCTACTGTTTCTATACCATCCATTCCCGGCATCATGTGGTCAAGGAGCACTACATTGAAGTGATTGTCCTTTAATTTGCCGAGAGCATCCTCGCCGCTTGAAGATGTGGTAACAAATACCTTGGTAGCCTTAAGCAATCCCTTTATTACACTCAGGTTCATTGGATTGTCATCTACTACAAGAATATCTGCATCTGGAGCAATAAACTGAGGAATGTATGCACCTTTTCCTTCGCTGTCGTCATGCTCTCTAAAGAGACCGATAGGTGTCTCATCAACAATCTTTTGGTTCAGTGTGAGAATAAATTCTGAGCCCTCACCATAGACACTTTCACACCACAAGTTGCCGCCCATAAGCTCTGCGAATCTTCTAGAAAT
>JAFYYE010000380.1 GCA_017557715.1 Pseudobutyrivibrio sp. | reverse complement strand
TCTAATTTGCATGGTCATCGCTGGAGAGTAATTTTAAAGATTAAGACAGATAAGCTTCAGGAAGAAGGCCAGCAGCGCGGAATGGTTGTAGATTTCGGCGATGTTAAGAAGGCTCTTAAAGTAGAGATTGACTTTTTCGACCACAGCTTTATATATGAAGAAGGTTCTCTTAAGGAGACCACAGTGGCAGCTCTTCAGGCAGAGAATTTTGAGATGCACGTAGTCCCATTCAGACCTACCGCAGAAAATTTTGCAAAGTACTTTTTTGATAAGTTTAAGGAATACGGTTTTACTGTTTCAGAAGTGACAGTTTACGAGACTCCAAATAACTGTGCTAGCTATTCGGAGGAATAAAATGGCAGTATTTAATGTAGTAGAAAAGTTTGTCAGCATAAATGGTGAAGGACAGCACGCAGGTGAGCTTGCAGTTTTTATCAGGCTTCGCGGATGTAATCTTGCATGCAGTTATTGTGACACCAGATGGGCATGTAGCTATGAGGCTCCAGCTGAAGAAATGACGGAGCAGGAAATTATAGATTACGTAAAATCAACAGGCATATCCCGTGTCACTCTCACAGGTGGAGAGCCACTAAAGGCAAGAGACATCAAGGAATTATTAAGAGCCTTTGCGGCAGAACCAGGCATTAAGGTGGAGATTGAAACTAACGGAAGTGTAAACATCGTTTCCTTTGCAGCTATCCCAAATGCGCCAGCATTTACACTTGATTATAAGCTTGCTGGGTCTGGCATGGAGGACAAAATGGATTTGTCCAACTTCACATTTTTACAGCCAAAGGACACTGTTAAGTTCGTTTGCTCAGATGTAAGTGAGTTGGATAAGGTATGTGAGCTTGTGGATACTTATGGGCTTTCACAGAAATGTACTGTATTAATCAGCCCAGTTTTTGGACGTATCGACCCAGCTGACATGGTGAATTACCTGATAGAGCATAAGCGCAATGATATCCGCTTACAGCTGCAACTTCACAAATTTATTTGGGATCCAAATAAGCGAGGAGTATAGAGGGGAATATAATGGCAATTAATAAGGAATTAATTAAAGAAAGTATTAGAAATATAATCATAGCCTTGGGGGACGACCCAGATAGAGCAGGCCTCATGGAGACACCTGACAGAGTAGCCAGAATGTATGAGGAAGTCTTTGAAGGTATGAACTACAGCAATCAGGAAATTGCTGATATGTTTAACAAGACTTTTGACGAGGACTATTACGATGAGGATAGTCAGGACCTTGTATTTGTAAAGGATATAGAGGTGTTCAGTTACTGTGAGCATCATCTTGCCCTTATGTATGATATGAAGGTCAGCGTGGCTTACATTCCAAATGGAAAGGTTATCGGTCTTAGCAAAATCGCTCGCATCGCTGATATGGCGGCAAAGCGTCTTCAACTTCAGGAGCGCATCGGAAATGATATTGCTGAGATTCTTCAGATGGTTACAGGTTCTGAGGATGTGGCAGTATTTATCGAGGCTAGTCATTCCTGTATGACAGCTCGAGGTATTAAGAATGCAGGAGCCCGCACATACACTCAAACATTGCGGGGACGATTTAAAACAGATAAGGACTTATTAGGGAGAATAAAATAATATGAAAGCATTAGTTTTAGTCAGTGGTGGTGTAGATTCTACCACTTGCCTTGGAATGGCAGTAAAGGAATATGGCAATGAGAACGTAGTGGCTCTTTCGATTTTCTACGGCCAGCGCCATGATAAGGAAATTAAAGCAGCAGATGCTGTATGTAATCACTATAATGTGGAGCATATCACTCTCGATTTATCTACAATGTTCCAGTTTAGTGACTGTACACTTTTACAGCATTCTGATGGAGAGATTCCAGAGGAATCATATGCTTCGCAGCTTGAAAAGACAGACGGAAAGCCAGTAAGCACATACGTGCCATTTAGAAATGGTCTTTTCCTTTCGAGTGCCAGTGCAATTGCCCTTTCTAAGGGATGCTCAAAGATTTATTACGGAGCACACAGCGATGATGCAGCAGGTAATGCTTACCCAGACTGTTCAGAGGCATTTAACAATGCTATGAATACTGCTATCTATGAAGGTAGCGGAAAGCAGCTTGAAATCGTAGCACCATTTATTAGTCTTACAAAGTCGCAGGTTGTAAAGAAGGGACTTGAAATCGGTGTTCCTTATGAGCTTACATGGAGCTGTTATGAAGGTCACGAAAAGGCTTGTGGAAAATGCGGTACATGCATTGACAGAAAAGCAGCATTTGAACTTAATGGGGTAACTGACCCTATTAAATACATGGAATAATATCGTATATACGATATCGGAAATACGGAGGTAAATAATTATGGCAGATAGAGCAGCCGAGGGTACACTTACCCTTCTTGGAAACAAGAACAACACATATCCAGATAACTACGCACCAGAGATGCTTCAGACATTCTTAAACAAGCATCCTGAGAACGATTATTTTGTAAAGTTTAACTGTCCAGAATTCACATCACTTTGTCCTATTACTGGTCAGCCAGATTTTGCAAACATCATCATTTCTTATGTTCCTGGTGAGAAGATGGTAGAGAGCAAGTCATTAAAGCTTTATCTTTTCAGCTTTAGAAATCACGGTGATTTCCACGAGGACTGCGTAAATATTATCATGAAGGATCTTATCAAACTTATGGATCCTAAGTACATTGAGGTTTGGGGCAAGTTCACTCCAAGAGGAGGCATTTCCATCGACCCATATTGCAACTATGGTAAGCCAGGTACAAAGTGGGAAGAGGTAGCTTTCAATCGTATGGCAAACCACGATATGTATCCTGAGAAGGTGGATAATAGATAAAAATAAGATTAAATGATTAAGAGAAGTCGATATTTTGCGCAATGTCATTAAGTTAAGAGGACACAAGCAAGATCCCTATACCAGAGATGGTATAGGGGTCTTTTTTTCTTATCTTAGCCTTTACTGCAATCTTAACTTAATGACATTTCCGCATTGGGGTAGTCTCTTTTTAATCCTAGACAGATTGATTTTTTATGATTTCAAAGCCTAATTTCATCGCCTTATCAGGGATATCAGGTTTAGCTATTTTATCAAGCAAAAATGTGGCACCTTCAATTCCACATTCTCTGTAATAAAAATGTACTGTAGTAAGGCTAGGTGAAAGAATAGAAGATGGTTTGCTCTCGCCGAAGCCTGCAACAGCAATATCCTCTGGAATTTTTATTTTGTTTTCGTTTAGGTATTTAATGGCGCCTAAAGCTATAGTATCTGTAGCGCAGAGGATCGCATCAATATTTTTATGTTGACTAAGGAGTGCCTTAGTGTTTTCATAGCCGTTATCCATGTAGAAATTGCCAGTTTTTATAAAGTCTGAAGGGAGCTTGATATTATTCTTTTTTAATGCATCAAGGAACCCTTTCTTCCTATTAATACCTACAGCAATATCCTTTTCGGTAACGCCAATGTAACCAATATTTTTATGACCTTTTCCTATGATATAATTTGCTAATTCGAAGCCTGCAGTGTAATCATCATGGAATATGCAGGAAGAAATATCAGTTTGCTGCCCGAGGACCACATATGGGATTGCCAGATCCTTTAGGGCTTTTTTGTGCTTAGTAGTAATTACAGTTCCAAGTAAGATAATTCCATCAACCATGTTTTGCTTGAAGGTATTAATAAATTCTATCTCCTTCTCATCATGGTTATCTGTGTTGGCCAAAAGCATTTTGTAGCCTTTTTCATTTAGTACGTCACCTATACCAGCCACAACCTGCGAAATTGAATCCGAATCTATTTTAGGAATAATGACACCGATAATTTTAGTCTTTTTAGTTCTGAGGGTTTGAGCCTGAGTAGATGGAATATATCCTGTCTCATCTATTACCTTTGCTATGGCCTGTCGCTTTTGTTCGCTAAGGTATCCATTATTTAGATATCTAGAAACCGCAGCTGGCGATACCCCTGCAAGTTCGGCTATTTGGTTAATATTCATAGGTGTACTCCTTAAATATTTTTGAAATCGTTTTCAGTATAATTATATTTATAAGATAGGTTTAAATCAATTCTTGTAACGCTCATAAGGCTGTTGCAGCCTTTTTTTGTGAAAAACATATAAAAACTGTGTGAAATCGTTATCGCACATTACTAATTGGAATTTTGAGTTAACCATTATATAATGTCACCATAATATGAAATCGATTTCACAGAAGACTAATTGATTTCCGTTATTAATAGGTATTATAGGGAAAAATAGAAAGGAAATGAGATGGATTACAGATCGTGTGCAAGCCAAATTTACGAACAGATTGGTGGAAAGGATAATTTAATCTCAGCTGCACATTGTGCAACTAGACTAAGATTAGTAATCGCTGACAACAGCAAAGTAAACGTATCAGCATTAGAGGAGATAGACGGAGTTAAAGGTGTATTTGATGCATCTGGTCAGCTTCAGCTTATCATCGGTACTGGTACTGTTAACAAAGTTTATGACGAGTTTATTGATATCGCAGGTATCGAGGCATCTACTAAGGAAGAACTTAAGCAGGTTGCTGCTAGCAAAGCTCCATGGTGGAAGCGCGCTATCAAGACTCTTGGTGATATCTTTATCCCAATCATTCCAGCTATTGTAGCGACTGGTCTTTTAAATGGTTTACTTGGTGGTCTTGTACAGGTTTGGCCATCGATGGCAGATTCATATTTCTATAATCTTGTAAATATGTTCTCAAATACTGCACTTACATTCTTACCTATTCTTATTGCTATTTCAGCAGCTAAGATTTTTGGTGGAAATATTTATCTTGGCGCAGTAATCGGTATGATTATGATTCACCCAAGCCTTGTAAATGCTTGGACAGTAGCAAGCGGTGCCGAGACATCTACACTTTGGTCTTGGTTTGGTGTTTGGGATATTGCGAATGTAGGTTACCAGGGACACGTTATTCCTATTGTGCTTTCTGTTTGGTTAATGTGTGCTATCGAAAAGAAGTTGCACAAGGTTGTTCCAGAAATGTTCGATCTTTTTGTAACTCCACTTTGCTCAGTTCTTGTAGCAGGATTCATAGCTATGACATTCATCGGACCTATCTTTGCACAGATTGAGACATGGGTTCTTTCAGGAGCTAAGGCACTTATTGCTATTCCATTTGGTGTTGGTGCATTCCTTATGGGTGGATTTTATGCACCTACAGTACTTGCTGGTGCTCACCACATGTACAACGCAATCGAGATGATGATGCTTTCAGATAATGGAATGAACATCTGGATGCCAATCGCTACAGCAGCAAACGTTGCACAGGGAGCAGCTGCTCTTGCAGTATCATTAAAGACAAAGAACAGCAAGACAAAGGCAATGGCGCTTCCAGCTTCACTTTCAGCTTTCATGGGTATTACAGAGCCAGCTATCTTCGGTGTTAATATTCGTTATGGTAAGCCATTTATCGCAGGTATGATTGGTGGTGCTGTAGGTGCATGCGTTGCTTCTATCATGGGAGTTTATGCTACAGCAAACGGTATCACAGGTTTATTCGGACTTCTTATCGTAACAGATTGCTTACCAGGATATTTAATTACATTCGCTGCTGCTTCAGTTGTAGCATTTGCAGTTTCATGGGTTCTATACAAGGACGAGGAGAAGACTCCTTCAGTTGTAGTTGAGACAAAGTGTGATGTTAATGTAGAGGCAGATTCAGTATATGCTCCTCTTAAGGGCGAGATTATTCCTCTTTCAGAGGCTCCTGATAAGGTATTCGCAAGCGAGGCACTTGGAAAGGGTATCGCTATTAATCCTTCAGAGGGTAAGGTAGTTGCTCCTTTCAACGGAACAGTTGCTATGCTTTATGATACAAAGCACGCTATCGGTCTTGTAAGTGATGACGGTATCGAGGTTCTTATCCATATCGGTCTCGATACAGTTAAGTTAAACGGTGAGCACTTCACAGCTCATGTTGCTCAGGGCGACAAGGTGGCTTGTGGTCAGACTCTTGTAACATTTGATATTGACGCTATTACAAAGGCTGGTTATCCACTTGTTACACCAGTTATCGTTTCTAACACACAGAAATATTCTGAGGTTAGCAGCATTAAGACAGGTGAGACAGAATTAAGCGAAAAGGTTTTAACAGTAGCAAAATAAAAGGTGTTTATTAGATGAGTATAAAAGATAATAAGTATTTAACTCCTAGATTTCACCTTTTTCCTACATCAGGCTGGCTTAATGACCCTAACGGTCTTTGCCAGCTTGATGGCACACATCATATATTTTTCCAGTATTCACCAGAACAGCCTAAGGGTGGTGAAAAGGACTGGGGACATTACTCTACAAAGGATTTCATCAATTATGAATTCTCAGGAGTTTTCATGAAGCCTGACATCCCAGAGGATGCAAGTGGCGTTTATTCAGGATGTACCTATGTGGAAGATGATACAATGTACATTTATTACACAGGTAACGTAAAGCATGCTGGAGATTACGACTATATCCTTGAGGGCAGAGAGAGTAATACAATTTTAGTAACTAGCAAGGACGGAATAAAGGCTAGTGAAAAAAGAATATTGCTTAGAAGCCAGGATTATCCTGATAATCTTACTCTTCATGTTAGAGACCCTAAGGTGTTTTGCCAGGATGATACTTACTATATGACTCTTGGAGCTAGAACCAAGGAGGATGAGGGATGCGTTATCGTATTCAAGTCCAAGGATAAGATTAATTGGGATTTTAGTCATTCAATAGAAAAAGCAGATTTTGGTTATATGTGGGAATGCCCTGATTTATTTTATGTAGATGGCAAGCAGTTCTTATCAATATCTCCTCAGGGCTTGGAAGCGAAGGAGTATAGTTTCCAGAATATTTATCAGTCTGGTTATTTTAATACAAAAGCAGATATATTGGCTGATGGCAATGGCTTAGGCGATTTTATAGAGTGGGATTATGGTTTTGATTTCTATGCACCACAGACATATGTGGATGAAAACAAAAGAACAATCCTAATTGCCTGGATGGGAATGCCTGATGCTGAGTATGGTCATGATCCTTCAGTAGAGGATGGATGGCAGCATATGTTGACATTGCCAAGAGAATTAGTTTTTGACAGCAAACTAGGAAAAATACGTCAACAGCCTATAGCAGAAATCAAGGAATTAAGAGATAAAAAAATAGATATCAAAGACGTTGCTGATGTTGATTCATACGAATTGGATTTGTCGAATTTTGGGCAAAATGATTTTAAAATTCAAATCAACGATGGTTTTGACATCAAATTCAGCAAGATGACAAATGACTTGGTATTTACTTTTACGGACAGTCAGTTGGGCGGTAATAGAACAAGCAGAAAGTTAAAACTTGCTGACAGGGAGAAAATTGAAAACATGAAGATTTATGTAGATACATGTAGTATTGAAATCTTCATCAATGATGGTATGTATACATACACTACAAAATATTTTAAGGTCAAGGAAGTTAGGAACACAATTACTTTAGAGGGAAGTATTGATAATATAGATGCATATAGCCTTAAGCCTTTTAATATAGATATAAAATAGTTTATATCTGTTTTGTTTGTAGGAATAGATGATAAGAATAAGAGATGGGCTCAATGAATCCAATGTCATTAAGTTAAGATTGCAGTAAAGGCTAAGATAAAGAAAACGAGATTGAAGTGACCAACTTCAATCTCGTTTTTTCATTTGTAAATTTATGTCAACCCTTAAAAGAAAAAAGACCCCTATACCATCTCTGGTATAGGGATCTTGCTTGTGTCCTCTTAACTTAATGACATTGCTATTTAACGGCTTCTCTTTTTAATTGTCTCAATCTGCTTGCTACATGATATCTGCCCATTCTATGAGTAAAGGATTCCCTAGCGGCGCTTCGCGTCCTTGACTCATAGTCTTTTGGCAGATATATGGTAGTCAAGCAGGCTTGAAACTGGGGCCGTGGCAAAGCCAATATCTTAATTACGGGTGAGAATGAACAATCCCATCTCATACCCGTAAGGTTCAAAACCTATTTTTATTTTTACTGTAGACTCGCTCTAATTATATCTTTTCACCTGTAAATTAACACATTTTCTTGTTTAAGATGCAACCCAAATTCAAGTTTTGTTGTTTTAGGATGCATAAAAAAATTTTTTTCCGGAGCTATGCATCCCAAAATGCAATTTCTTTCTTTTGGGATGCATAAATCTAAGTATTTTTATATAAAATTCAACTTGTTTGAGTTAAAAATGCATCCCCAATAAGTATTCTTCCAATTTGGGATGCATTTACTAGTTGAATTATACATCCCAAACAATACCTTTTTGTTTTTGGGATGAATGATGGCAAAAAAGCATGCATCCCATTTGAGGTTTTTAGTCACTTGGGATGCATAGTAGTAGTTTTGGCTTTGCCACAGCCCCAGTTTCAAGCCAGCTTGACTATCATTACTGAAGTTCAATTTTGATGTACATAAGATTTTTATTTATTGCTGGAAACGTTTCCAGTAATATAGTAATATACATTTAAGACATGATATTTAGGAGGAGAATAATGGTATTTGGAAAGATATTGTCCCATGAAACTGTGGGCAATCAGGTTACAGTTAAATACGAAAATCAGGAAGTAGTAATTGAAATTATCACTGAAGAAATAATCAGAGTGCTGGTTCCTACGTGGATAAAGTATTACAAGTCAGTTGCTATAGAAGGCAATCCAGAGGTGCCTGTAGATTTTGAGGTGTCACAGGCTGAGAATCATATTTCCATTACAACAGGCTCAGTTATTCTTCAGCTGGGGGATAATTTCAGCTTCAAGTTCATGGATAAATTCTCTGATGAGCTCCTTTCAAGCTATGATGGCACTCGCACTATCTTGGGTGGATTATCAGAAGAAGCGCTAGCACTTCTTATTGCAGAGGGGCATCTCTTCAATGCTGACCAGTACAAAAATCATAAAGTGCAGCAGCTTTTCAAGCTTAATCCAGAAGACAGATTCTACGGCACAGGTGATAAGACTGGCTTCTTAAATAAGCGAGGCTATGCTTATGAGAACTGGAATTCAGATATTCCTCAGATGCATATGGAAAACATGCCAGCTCTCTACAAATCAATTCCATTTATTATTGGAAAGCGCCCAGGCTACACCTATGGCCTTTTCTTCGATAATACCTTCCACAGCTACATGGATTTAGGCAAGGAGAGCACTGAATATTTCTGCTATGGTGCTGATGATGGAAATCTGGATTTCTACTTCATGGCTGGCGAGAAGATGACAGACATAGTGGAACATTACACATATCTTACTGGTCGTGCGCCACTTCCACAGCTTTGGACACTGGGCTATCATCAGTGTCGTTGGGGTTATGAGAGCGCTAAGGACATTCGCGAGGTAGCTACAAAAATGCGTGAGAACAGGATTCCTTGCGAGACTGTTCAGTACGACATCGATTATATGGATGGCTTCAGAGTATTCACATGGGATGAGGAAAACTACGAGCCAAAGGGACAACTTATAAAGGAGCTTGCTAAGGATGGCTTCAAGGCTGTCTGCATTATCGACCCAGGTGTAAAGGTGGATGAGGGTTACTTCATGTATGATGAAGGAATCAAAAATGATTATTTTGCTAAGGATAAGGATGGCAAAGTATATGTAAACGAAGTTTGGCCAGGAGATTCTGTATTTCCGGATTTTGGAAAAGAGAAAGTAAGAAACTGGTGGAGCAAGAGCCATAAGAAGCTTGTGGATATGGGAATGCAGGGAATTTGGAATGATATGAATGAGCCAGCCAGCTTCAAGGGACCACTTCCTTTGGACGTTCAGTTCCATGTAAATGAAAGAGAAACAGACCACAGTGAGATGCACAATGTATATGGACATTTCATGAGCAAGGCTACTTTTGAGGGGATGAAAGAACTCACAGGAAAGCGTCCACTTGTAATCACACGTGCATGCTATAGTGGCTCACAGAAATATTCAGCTGTATGGACTGGAGATAATCAGAGTGTGTGGCCACATCTTCAGATGCTGATACCACAGCTTTGTAATTTAGGAATAAGTGGTTTTCCTATTGCAGGAACAGATATAGGTGGATTTGGTGGAGATACAAAGCCAGAGCTTCTTATGAGATGGATTGAGGCAGCAGTATTCTCTACCTTCTTTAGAAATCATTGCGCCAAGGGACACAGAATGCAGGAGCCTTGGAATTTTGGAGAGCAGACAGTAGAGGTATATCGTAAATACGTAGAGCTTCATTATAGATTCTTACCATACATTTATGATTTATTATTTGAATGTCAGCTTACAGGTCTTCCTGTAATGCGTCCATTGGTTCTTCATTATGAGGATGATGAGAACACATATAATCTTAATGATGAGTTCCTTGTTGGTGAGAATATGCTTGTCGCTCCTGTAGTAGAGCAGGGAGCTTTTAAGAGAATGGTTTATCTTCCATCTGGGGCATGGATTGATTATTGGACAGGAGAGCGTCATGCAGGTGGTAATTACATTATTGTTGATGCACCAATTGATGTCCTTCCAATATTCATAAAAGAGGGCAGCATCATTCCTATGTATGAGCCAGTTCAGTATGTTGGGGAAAAGCCATATGACACACTTGAGCTTTTAGTAGCTGGTGACAGTGCATGGGGTTCTCATTATCAGGATAATGGGGAAGACTTTAGATATCTTGAGGGAGAATATAACCTCTACAGCTTTACATATGAAAATGAAGGGCTTGAAATGAGTATGCTTCATGAAGGGTACAAGAAATATAGTGATATCAAGATTATTAAACTATGAAACATTATATAATAGTAAAATTTAAATCAGATATTAATTGGAAAGGAAAAGTTTCTG
>JAFYYE010000036.1 GCA_017557715.1 Pseudobutyrivibrio sp. | reverse complement strand
TTATTATCGTAGTTGTACAGGCTCCAGCCTTCAAGGCATACATGGCAGCAAGAAAGGCTCAGAGAGCTCAAAGAGCTCAGCAGCCAGTAGTAAAGGAGGCAGCATAATGAGAACTAGAAAGAAATTAGATTCAAATACAGTACTTATTTTTATTACAATTGCATTATTTGTTTTCATGTATGCAGTTGGTTGTGTAATTTATGCTGATAAGGGATTTGGAAATCTTCAGACATTCCTTAATGTACTTATCAACAATGCAGGTCTTATCTGCGTAACCTGTGGTATGACATGCGTAATGCTTACAGGCGGTATTGATATTTCGGTTGGTTCAGTAATTGCTATGGACTGTATGCTTCTTGTATATGGCATGACAGAATGGCATAAGGGGGCTGTTCCAATGGTAATACTTGTCCTTGTTATTGGTTTAGTGTTTGGTGCAGTTCAGGGCTTCCTTGTAGGATATCTTGAAATTCAGCCATTCATTGTAACAATGGCAGGTATGTTCTTTGCAAGAGGTATGACAGCAGTTATCTGCTCTGGTCAGATTTCTATCACAGAAGCTGACAACCCATTGTTCTACGCATGGGCAAACTCAAAGATTAATCTTCCAGAGTTTTTAGGAAAGGCAAATAAGCACGGTAAGATTGTTGCTCCATATATCAGACCAACAGTGCTTATCGCATTAATCGTACTTGTACTTATCTTCTTAATGCTTAAGTACACAAAGTTTGGACGTAATCTTTATGCAGTAGGTGGTAACCAGACATCAGCTACAATGATGGGTCTTAATGTAAAGAAGACAAGAATGCTTTCACACATCCTTTCTTCATTCCTTTGCTCAATAGGTGGAATCCTCTACTGCTTGAACACAATGTCAGGTTCAGTTAACCAGGCAAAAGGCCTTGAAATGGATGCCATTGCTTCAGCCGTAATCGGTGGAACACTTCTTACAGGTGGTGTTGGAAATGTAATCGGCTCACTCTTTGGTGTTCTTATCAACGGTACTATTACAGTACTTGTTAACACAAATGGAAAGCTTCTTTCAAGCTGGGCAAATATTGCAACAGCAGCTCTCCTTTGCGTATTCATTATTCTTCAATCTATATTTGCACTTGTAAAGGCTCAGAAGAATAAATAAGTTAGTCTTTTTCATATTCATATTTTCATAATTCAAATCCACGAAAGGGCGGACCAATATCAAGTATTGGCCCGCTCTTTTGTGTTCACCGTTAATACATATTAATGTGGGAAAATGATAGAGTAGGTTGGATGATTGTGTATAAATACCCTTTATGAGGTAATTGTATGTCGAAAAGGAAATTTAGTAATAGTTTAAATAGTCAGATGCTGAGGATGTCACTTATTCCACTGTCGTTGATGACTATAATTATCATATCTGTTAGCATAAGTGGACTTTATCAGCTTGTGACAGCTAAGACCCGTGAAGAGCTTATAAGAGATGCTCAGTTGGCAAAGTATGTTTTTGATGAGGTATATGTAGGGGATTACTGGGCTGAGGACGCAGATAATGATGGCGAAATTGAGATGTATAAGGGCGAACAGCGCATAAACGGCGATAGCACAATGGTTGACGATTTGGCTGAAATGCTCGAAATAGATATATCTGTTTTCTATGATGACGTGCGCCTGATTACCACATTAAAAGATGATTATGGCAATAGAGCTATAGGCACAAGTGCATCGGTCATCGTGAAAAAAGATGTAATGGATACAGGAGAGAGTAAATTCTACAGTAATGTTCTGGTTTATGATAAGAAAAGCTACGCATATTACAGTCCTCTCAGAAGTGAGGATGGCTCCATAAGCGGCATGATAGCTGTTAGCAGATCTCAGGAATCTGTTAATCAGGAAATGCTCCAGTATGTTTTCCCTATCGGTATATCATGTATTTTGACTGCGCTTTTGATGGGCTACATCATGGTTTATTTTAATAGAAAGCTGGCTGCCCGTATTTCCAAGATGGACAAGTACATGAATAGTTTGGCTGATGGAAATTTTGAAATGGAAATGCCAAGGGAGCTTATGCTTGAGGATGATGAAATCAAGCATCTTGCAAACGACGGAAAACGTATGGCGAAGGCAATTCAGACTCTTGTGGAGTTTGATGCTCTGACTGGTTTGAACAACAGGCGCTTTGCTGATAAGAAGCTTGAGGATATAAGAATTCGTTCCGTAGAGGCTGGAATTAAATATTGCATATGTATATCCGATATTGATTTCTTCAAAAAGGTAAACGATACCTTCGGTCATGAGATGGGAGACTATGTATTAAAGATGGTAGCTGATAAGCTGAAGAACGGCATGGTAGGAAAAGGAATTGCGGCCCGTTGGGGTGGTGAAGAGTTTCTACTAATCTTTGAAAACCGTGAGCTTGATATTGCTCGCCGCGAGCTTGAAATTATTATGGATGAAGTTCGTACCATTTGGGTACCAGATTCCGACCGCCAAATCACCATGAGTTTTGGACTCACAGCCTTAGAGCCAGGCGAAACCGTAGACGAAGCCCTCAGTCGTGCCGATGGAAATCTCTACGTAGCCAAAGAGTCAGGTAGAAATCAAATAATATGTAAATAGATAGAACCTACTGTAGGTATCAAGCTATTAGATTTCCTTAGCGAGACATGTTAGTCGAGCGGGGAAATACTAATGCTTGTTACCGTAACAGTAGGTTCTTTATGTTTATAAGTTCTTAAATTCTGGATGATTGAATTCCTTTTTAACAAGTATCAAACAGATTGTGAACGATAATACATCTGCAATTGGTCCTGCGTAAAGAACTCCGTTGAATCCAAATATCATAGGTAAGAAGATGATAAGTGGAGCAAGGAAAAGTACCTGTCTTGTAAGGGACATGAAGATTCCCTTATATGGCTTTCCAATTGATGTAAAGAAGTTTGATGAAATAGGCTGTAAAAAGGCACTACAAATTCCAAAGAGGAAAATTCTAAAGTACTTTTCACAGAATTCAAAGTAAAGTTCATCACCTGAGCCAAAGATAGATACAATCTGGCGAGGGAACAATTGGAAGCATGCCCAGCTTGTGAATGTAATGCAAGCTGCTATTTTTAATGCAAGCAGTAAGGCACTCTTAACTCTATCGTATTTCTTAGCTCCATAGTTAAAACTGATAATTGGTTGTAATCCCTGAGAAATACCAATTACAAATGAGAAGCAGATTCCATTAACCTTAGAAATGATTCCCGCACAGGTAATAGGAATATCTGAACCGTAAATTGATTGAGCGCCATAGTGCCCCATTACATGATTCATTGTAATCTGAACAAGCATCATAGCAATCTGATTAATGAATGGCGCAGTTCCAAGTGATGTAACGGCAGCAATCATTGGTAGATTTGGAATAAAATGTTCCCTATGTAATTTAACTGTCTTGAATTTTGTAAGGTATACAAGCACCATGATGCCTGAAATGCACTGTCCGATGATAGTAGCAACAGCTGCACCAGACATTCCCCATCTGAAGACAGCAACAAAGAGGAAGTCGAGAACAGTATTAATGATGGCACCAGTCATGTTGATGGCCATAGTCATGTTAGGGCTTCCGTCAGCTCTTACGATGTGGGCACCACCAGCAGAAAGGATAAACAGTGGATATCCAAGTGCACAGATTCTGGAATATTCCATAGCATATGGGAGAATGTTCTCAGTGGCACCGCATCCTAAAAGGATAGGTTTAAGAGCGGCTTCTGTAATAATTGTGAGTGCTAAGCCGCCAATGAGCATAATAGTAACAGCGTTTCCAATATAATAGCCGGCCTTCTCTGTCTCACCACGCCCCATGGCAAGGTTGAAGGTTGAGGCTGCACCGATACCGCAAAGAAGTGCAATCGATACGTTAAGTATTGAAAGTGGGAACTGAATGTTTGTAGCACCATTTCCAAGAGGGCCTACAAAGTTTCCAATGAAAAGCTGATCCACCATGTTGTAGAGAGAGCCTACAAGCATGGCGATGATGCTAGGGATAGCAAATTTTCTAAGAAGCTGTCCAACTGGTTCTGTTCCCAGTGGATTCATTGTTGTCGATTGATTCATAAAATTATTTTCCTTATATAGTGATGTAGATATTATTATAGAAATCTTTCTAAAAAATATGAGTGTTCTTTCTTATTATAATAGGGTTATTTTCTTACCCATCTTCCGCTTGCACCACATGGAAGCACTAATCCTGATTCTGTAACAGGAAGACCAATCTCGTCAGCAGTAACTTCACCAGGATGATTCTTCAAAAGAGCAGTGCTAATCATGTAGTTAAGAACTGCAGGCTGAAGACCGGTGGTGTAAGAGTTAACAAGGAAGAAGAGAGCATCATCGGCTAAGATTTCCTCGCAAAGCTGAATGAATGGGAAAATATCATCCTCAATCTTCCAAACTTCATTCTTAGAACCTCTTCCATATGAAGGAGGATCCATGATGATTCCATCATATTTATTACCACGTCTGATTTCTCTTTCTACAAACTTACGGCAGTCATCTACAAGCCATCTGATAGGAGCATCAGAAAGACCAGATGAAGCAGCATTTTCTTTTGCCCACTGAACCATACCCTTAGAAGCATCTACGTGAGTAACCTGGGCACCAGCGGCTGCTGCTGCGAGAGTGGCACCGCCTGTGTAGGCGAAAAGGTTAAGAACTTTAACCGGACGATTCTTCTCTTTTATTTCCTTATTTATAATAGAAGAAAACCAATCCCAGTTAACTGCCTGCTCAGGGAACAGACCTGTATGCTTAAAAGCAAAAGGCTTTAAATTAAATGTGAGCTTCTTATCGCAGATAGGGTAGCTGATTGTCCACTGCTCTGGAAGGTCAAAGAACTCCCACTCGCCGCCGCCCTTATTAGAACGATGATAATGAGCGTTTAGCTTCTTATAATAGGGAGAGCTTTTCTTTGTGTTCCAGATAACCTGTGGATCTGGACGAAGAAGAACATAGTCTCCCCAACGCTCCAACTTCTCGCCAGAGCTACAATCTATTATTTCGTAATCTTTCCAATTTTTGGCTTCCTGCATTTTTATACCTGTTCTTTCTATATATATTATGTAGTCTTGACATAACTAGTTGCCTTGACTATTATACTTAAAGATTGTCAATGTTCAATGACTTCTAGTTCAAAAAATACATTTCAACCACAACATTTAGTTGTTTTTAAAATTGTACTAAATAAAATACAATTATTTTTAACTTTTTCTTGCAGGTACCCCCTTACTCGTGTATATTATTACTTGCTGTGACATGATAGCTATGAAGCGTGAGGTTGCAATTCAGTAATGAATTGGTTTTCCGTGGAGCGAATGTCAAGTTAGGAAACTGACGACAAGTCACTGTACAACAGAAAACCGTCCGCATTCGCGGAGACGACGTGTGAGAACTTGGTTCGAACTTTGAGTTTTAAACCATGATACACACGGGTAAGTGTACAGTCGCCACTTGTTCGATTTTTCTCAGAATCAGAAAAACGAAAAAGGAGGAGACTTTTTTTATGGCAAATCAAGTTATGAGAATCACACTCAAGGCTTATGATCATGAGTTAGTAGATTCATCTGCCAAGAAAATCATCGAGACTGTTAA
>JAFYYE010000379.1 GCA_017557715.1 Pseudobutyrivibrio sp. | reverse complement strand
CAGGCATTGGAAATACAGGCTTTGGTGCCATGAATGTTCCTTTGCTTCGAAATGGATTTCGAATGGTTGTGTTTAGTTTACTTCTTATGCTGGTGGTACTTTTTTGGAACCATGGACTTACAGGAAGTAAAGAGATTACCTGGGACAGATTAATAAATGGTGCTAAGAAACTAATGCGAAGCAAGAAAGAAAAAGCTGTATCGGAGGCTGAATAGATGGCAGATAAAAACGTTGTATTAAATATAGAACATCTTACCATGCAGTTTGGAGGTGTAATTGCTGTCAATGATCTTTCAGCACAGGTAAAAGAGGGCGAGATAGTTGCTCTAATTGGACCAAACGGAGCTGGAAAAACTACAGCTTTTAACTGCATTACAGGTGTGTATCATCCAACTAATGGAAAGGTGGATTTTTGCGGTGAAACTATAGCAAACAGCTTTAAGATTTCTCATACACCAGATGAAATCACAAAGCTTGGTATTGCCAGAACCTTTCAAAATATAAGACTGTTTCCAAAACAATCAGTTTTTGACAATGTGTTGATAGCAAAGCATATGAGGGCAAAGCAGAATCCTTTTACTGCTACATTTAGATTAAATAAGAGTGAGGAGCAGCGAAGCAGAGAAGAAACCTGGCAGCTTTTAAAAGAGCAGGGGCTGGATAAGTATGCTGACTGGGAGGCAGGAAGTCTTCCATATGGAATGCAAAGAAGACTGGAGATTGCCAGAGCACTTGCTACAGGGCCAAAGCTTTTATGCCTTGATGAGCCTGCTGCTGGTATGAATCCACAGGAGACAGATGAGCTTGCTGAATTCATCTGTCAGATAAGAGATAAGTATAATCTTACAGTACTTTTGATTGAACATCATATGAACCTTGTAATGGGCATTTCAGATCATATTTATTGTATAGATTTTGGAAAAATGATTGCGCAGGGTAAGCCGGAAGCTGTTGCTTCTGATCCAAAGGTTATTGAAGCTTATCTTGGAACACAGGAGGAACGAGATGCTTGAGATTAAAGGATTATCCATAAATTATGGTGGAATAGAGGCTGTAAGGGATATAAGTTTTGTGGTCCCATCAGGACAGATTGTAACTTTGGTTGGTGCTAATGGTGCAGGAAAATCAAGTACACTCCGTTCAATCATTGGTCTTGTAAAGGCAAAGTCAGGAAGTATAAAGCTTGCAGGTAAGGAGTTGATGGGTTCCAGCACAGATGAAATTGTTCGAAATGGAATAACACTTGTTCCAGAAGGACGTCATGTATTTCCAGACCAGACAGTTCTTGAAAATTTAAAAATAGGAGCGTATCTGAGAAAAGGAAATCTGGATGAAGACATAGAAAAGGTTTATTCCATCTTCCCAAGATTAAAAGAAAGATCATGGCAGGCTGCCGGAACTTTATCAGGTGGAGAGCAGCAGATGCTTGCTGTAGGACGAGCTCTTATGGCAAATCCTAAGCTTATTATGATGGATGAACCATCGCTGGGACTTGCTCCAATAATCGTAAATGAAATTTTTGAAATAATTAAAAGAGTAAATGAGGCTGGAACTACGGTTTTACTGGTAGAGCAAAATGCAAATATGGCATTACATGTGGCAGATAAAGCCTATGTTATTGAAAATGGCAGAATTACCATTGAAGGCACTGGTAAGGAACTGTTGAAGGATGAAAGAGTAAAGAAGGCATATTTGGGTACAACGGCATAAGTACAAGTATTAAATTCGGAGGTAAAAATTGAAACCGGTTATTGGATTAATACCTTTATACGATGATGAAAAAGAAAGCTACTGGATGCTCCCTGGATATATGAAGGTTGTGGAAAAATGCGGGGGGCTTCCCATAATGCTTCCACTGACCACAAATCAAGAGGAGCTTGAGCAGGCATACAACCTATGCGATGGAATTCTCTTTACAGGCGGACATGATGTTTCGCCTGCTGTTTATGGAGAAGATAAAAGAGATACCTGTGGAGTTAATTGTGACACTCGTGATTATATGGAAGGCTATATCCTAAAGGAATGCCTGGTTGACAACAAGCCCTTCTTAGGAATATGTAGAGGAATTCAATTCGTAAATGCGTATCTGGGCGGAACCCTTTATCAAGACCTTCCATCCGAATATGAATGCAAAGTTGAACATCACATGGAGCCCCCATATGATAGAACAGCCCACAAAGTGGAAATACTTCCATATACAAAGCTGGCAGAAATTTTAGGCGCAGGAATGCATGAGGTAAACAGTTATCATCATCAGGCAGTGAAGGAGTTATCTCCTGAGGTGAAAAAGATGGCTGTCTCTGAGGATGGTCTTATTGAGGCAATAGAAGTAAAGGGACATAGATTTGCTGTAGCTGTGCAATGGCACCCAGAGTTTTCTTATGAGAACAGTGAGGAAAGCATAAAGCTTGTGACTGCTTTTGTAAATGAATGTAAATAAAAAAATAATATATAAAGGAAGGAGTTTTTCGTTATGAAGAAAAAATTTTTAGCAGTATTAATGTCGGTGGCAACAATGGTTGCATTAGTTGGATGTGGTGAGTCATCCACAAGCTCAGAGGTTGATACGTCATCTCCAGCTGAAGAAGCAGATGCGGGTGAGGCAGTCTCAGATTCAGAAGGCAAGGTATGGGTGATTGGTACAGATACAGCCTTTAAGCCATTTGAGTACACAGACGACAATGGCGATTTCGTAGGAATCGACATGGATATTCTTGCAGCAGTTGCTGAGGATCAGGGCTTTGAATATGAAGTAAAGGTGCTTGGCTGGGATGCATCAATCGCTGCTTGTCAGGCTGGTCAGGCTGATGGATTGATTGCAGGTGCATCAATTACTGATGAAAGAAAAGAGTCTGGATGGATTTTTTCAGATGGATATTATGATGCAAACCAGAGCATGGCAGTAGAGGCTTCCTCTGATATCGATGGCTTTGATGATTTGTCAGGAAAATCAGTAGCAGTTAAGACTGGTTCTATGAGTGCTACATATGCAGAGGAGCTTTCATCTGAGTATGGTTTTACAGTTACATATTTCGAAGATTCGCCAACAATGTATCAGGCAGTAGTTGGTGGTCAGGTTGCAGCAGTATTTGATGATACTCCAATTATGGCTTCAAACATCAAGGATACAGGTATTGCTATGAAGCTTGTTGATGGAACAGGTAATGATCCAGCAGCCTATGGCTTTGCTGTATTCAATCCAGATAATCAGGAACTTGTAGACATGTTTAATGCAGGTCTCAAAAACATCAAGGCAAATGGCACTTATGATGAGATTATTGCTAAATACCTTGGCGAATAAATAATGATGATTAAGGGCAGGCTAGCTGCCTGCCCATTAAATTTTTTGAGGATTTATTATGATTAAAATAATAACTGTATATGGTTTTATGTTGTTAAGCGCTCTGGGAAGAACGCTTTTATTGGCGTTATTAGGTTTGTTTTTTGCATGCATAATCGGTTTGGTTTTCGGAATTATGGGAGTGCTAAAAAACAGAATATGCAACATTATTTCGCAAATATTTGTTGATGTTATTCGTGGCGTACCAATGATTGTATTGGCCTTTTTCGTATATTTTGGTGTGCCATATTTATTTAACACTATAATCGGTGGATTTAATGTAAATCTATCTGCTTTGCAGGCAGGTACTATTTGTCTTGCACTAAACTGTGGTGCTTATATGGCAGAAATAGTTCGTGCTGGTATTCAGTCAGTAGATATTGGACAGATGGAGGCAGCACGTTCACTAGGATTAACCTATGGAATGGCAATGAGAAAGGTTGTATTGCCACAGGCTATCCGTACAATGATTCCAACCTTCATTAATCAGTTCATTATTACTCTTAAGGATACATCTATTCTTTCAGTAATTGGTTTCCCAGAGCTGGTAAATACTGCAAAAAATGTTCAGGCTAACACATTTATGTCATTTCAGACCTGGGCAATTGTTGGTGTGATGTACCTTATAGTAATAACAATTCTTTCCCGTAGTGCAAAGCTGCTTGAAAGGAGGTTAAGTGTTGGTAGATAAAAATGAAATTAAAATAAAAGTAGAAAATTTGAAGAAATGCTATGGAAGTCTTGAGGTTTTAAGCGACATCTCCACAGAAGTTTACAAGGGCGAGGTGGTTTGTGTTATAGGACCATCTGGTTCAGGAAAGTCTACATTTTTACGCTGTCTTAATAAATTGGAAAAGGCTACAGCAGGCACAATTATTATTGATGGAGAGGATATTACCCTTAAGCAGACTAATATCAATAAGGTTCGCGAGAAAATTGGAATGGTCTTTCAGCACTTTAATCTTTTCAATAATCTTAATATCCTAGATAATCTAACCCTCGCACCGGTGCAGCTCAAAAAATGTTCCAAGGATGAAGCTGTTGGGAGAGCAAGAAGAATGTTGAACAAGGTCGGACTTGCAGATAAAGAAGCAAGCTATCCAAGTCAGCTTTCAGGTGGTCAGAAGCAGCGTGTGGCTATCGCAAGGGCACTTTGTATGGAGCCTGATATTATGCTTTTCGATGAACCTACATCAGCCCTTGATCCTGAAATGGTTGGAGAAGTACTACAGGTTATGAAGGATATGGCAGCCGACGGAATGACCATGGTTATTGTTACTCACGAAATGGGCTTTGCCAGAGAAGTGGCAGATAGAGTTATTTTTATGGATGGAGGATATATTGTGGAGGAAGGTACACCACAGGAAGTGCTTCTAAATCCTAAGGAAGAAAGAACTATTGATTTCTTGAATAAAGTTTTATAGTGGGGGCATTATGAAAAATATTATTACAATCAGCAGACAATTTGGCGCAGGTGGAAGCACAATCGGTATGGCTGTCGCAGAGGAACTGGGATATTACTATTGTGATAAGGATATGATTGTTAGAGCCGCCATTGAGAGCGGAAATCTTAGCCCTGATGAGATTAGATATTATGATGAAAAGGTTCCTGCAGAATTTGGGTTTGGTCAAAGCTTGTTTGATTTTTACAATAAGCCATTGGATGAGAGATTGTTTAACGCTCAAAGGGAAGCAATCAGAAAGCTGGCTGAAAAAGGAAATTGTGTTATTGTTGGGCGAAATGCAAACATAGTATTAAAGGAATTTGACAAAACACTTCATGTATTTGTGTCAGCTGATTTACCCTTCAGACTCAGAAGAATGATGGCTAAAATGCCTGATGTTCCAGAAGAAAAGGTTCTTGATAGAATCGCTTCTGTAGATAAGGCTCGTAAGAGATATTGTAAGCATTATACCCATACTGAGTTTGGAAATTCGGCCTATTATGATCTGGCTGTTAAGAGTTCAACCTTAGGTTTAGAGAATTCTATAAAACT
>JAFYYE010000378.1 GCA_017557715.1 Pseudobutyrivibrio sp. | reverse complement strand
CATCCTCTATTCAAAGACTTGTTAACCGATGATGATTTGTTTAATTCTGTGCAAGTGGATGTAGGTGGTTTTGGAATAATATGGAATGATGACCTGGATTTATCATGTGATGAACTTTGGGAGCATGGTCAAAAGGTAGATTCTCCATTTGATGGGCTTATGTCCTTAAGAGATGCTACCGAAATGTGGGGACTGAATGAAAGTACCCTCAGACGAGCAATCATCTATGGTAGATTCTTGCTTGGAATTGATGTCTGTAAATTTGGTAAGCAATGGGTCATTTCATATGAATCTATGCTAAGAGAGTATGGAGAGCCAAAAGCAAGTTAAGCACTTAGTAAGGAAGGGCTGTTAAAAAAACCTTACCATTTAGGTGAGTTTTTTAACAGCCCCTTTATTATTTCTCTACTTATCTTGCATGTTTTTAAATGCTTCCAAATACCCTAAAAGATAAATTTTATCTCTGCCTGACAGATTATTATAGGTTTCAATAAGTTTTCCCTGATCAGAATTCTTATCAACAATATAATAATCTATGGGTTTGCTTCTGTTACCATCCGCATCTATTCCAGATAACAGCCATTCAGGTGTTACATTCAATACTTTACATATAATTAGTATCTTATCTGATGCAGGGTTAGTACTTTTCTTTCTCCAGTCACTCACTGTACTTTCAGGTATACCTGTCTCCGCTGCAAATTGCTTTTGGGTCATTCCCTTTTCCTGTAATTTTTCAAATATTCTATCGCTAATTGTCATAATATCCTCTTGGTTGTTTTATTTTGTAAGAGTAGATTTGTACTCTTCAAAAAGGTCTTTTCTAAGGCTCTCATTTTCCTTATCCATGATTGCTATAGCTTCATCTAGGCGACCTGCTTCTTTTAGCCAAGAGAATAGTGTCATAATTTCATCTTTACCTTCATCTCTAGCTTCATTCATTGAACTTTCCCATGCATAGCACATATTTGTATTCTCCTCCAATTCATTTACTGGAATAGCACACTTAGTATAAAAATTCACTGCCCTTACTATATCATTGTTTACATCAGAAAATCTTTCTGGATAACTTTCGACCAGCTCTCTGATTCCATTTTTCTTATCAGAAGCAGAAATCAATTCAAACAGTATTCCTACATCTGTTTTAAAATTATCCCAGTCTTTAATCTTTTTAGGTTCTAAAAGATTTACATGATAATCAGAAACTAATGCCAAAATATCTGGGCTGACGTTATCAGAAAACATATCATGTAATGATAAAGGGCCATCCCATTCTTTGGTGCCATAATATACTGTAAGTGTAATTACTGGCTCAATTTTATCATCTTTTCTTATTCCCGACAAAAATTCCGAATCACTTAATCCTTTAGAAGAATTCTTTTTCTTGTATGAATTTGAAATAGCTTCAATCTGCTTGTCATACCTCATAGCATCATATAATAAGGTTCTGACAGGCATAGCATAATTAACATCTGTTTGGTTTTCAATTCCTATGATAGCATATGTTACATTATCATCCTTAAAAAACTTAGCAATTTTAATGTTATCTCTATCCTTTTTCAAAGTGACTATCTTCTTAAAAGCATCATATAAAACTGCATTTTCTTTAGAATCAAGTTCCTTAAGATTTTCAGGCTTCACAATCTCCCTTCCACCAAATAATCCATTGTTAATAGTGTCTGCAAAGTATGCAGGATTATCCATAACATTGCAGCTTAAAACATCTGACTTACCCATTATTACTCCATAACCGTCTCTATATCTTCAATACGTATTATAGTATTAGATTCTTGTTTTCATATATTGAATTATATTCTTTAATACGGATTTGTCAAGCCAACATTTTTATATATAAGAACACAAATTAAAGGCGCCCCGAATGGAGCGCCCCTGATTTGGTGATATTTTAACATATTAGATATGTGGAGATACTAAATAAACCTTCACATTATTTTTCAAAACCGGGAGCCTCAGCTTTCGCCAAAGCCCCCCCATTCTGTGTCATCACTACTGCGTGACAATTATATAAGACACGAAACAATTACACCCCTATAATAATTTCGCAACGGGGCCACACTCCAAGTATCATTACATTATTACTTAACTACAATACTTGTCGCATCATCATAGTTCTTATAAGCATCGTCTTCATCTTGCTGTGCTGTTTGTGCAGCAGCCTGTGCCTGAGCTTTCTCATAAGTTTCCTTCGCTTCATTAGCCTGAGCAGCATCACGAGTAGCAAGCTCTGCATTACCAGCAACACCATCATCTGAATATGCTTTATCTCTAGCTTCTTCAGCTGTTTTAACTGCCTTATCTGCATTTGTAACAGCTTTTTCTGCAGTTTCTACTGCAGTATCAGCAGTTTTTTTATTTCCTTCAGCTGTAGTTAAATCAGCCTTTGCTCCAGTAACAGTTTCCCCACCAATTTTTCCACCATTTAAAGTAGCATCAGCTTCTTCAAAAGCTTCCTTGCTTACAGCAGCCTTATACTTATCAATATTATCATCGATACCCTTTTTAGCTGTAGCTACTGCTGCTGTCTCAGCTTCAGAAATTGTCTTACCACTATTATCTTTTGTACCCTTAGTAGCAATTGTTGTAGAATCCAACTTAGCTAATTTATCAGTATCTGCTCCTGTTAAATTCTTAAGCGTATTATCAGTAATTTTATTTTTCGTAAAACCAGTTGCATCTATACCATATTTTGCTAATTCAGCTTTCGCGGTATCAGTAATAGCAGCATCATCAGCATCACCATAAGATGAAGTATCTTCAATTATATCGTTTAAGAATGCTAACTGATATGTCACTAATACTGATGCCTTTGCAGCATCTGTAGCATCCTTAACTGCATCATTATAGTTTTTATCTACTATTTCACCTTTAGCATTTATAATCTTCTTATCTTCATCAGTAATACCTGTATTGATAGTTCCTGCAATTGTATCAGAATCATCTCCTCCAGCCAAAGTGCTTAATTCACTTATAACATCATCTGGCTTTCTATTTGCGATGTATGATGCAGGATTTCCAGAAACTGCTACATAGGTATCCTTTGCATTCTGTAATGCAGTATCATATTCAGCCTGTGCCTTATTAGCTGCAGCCTGTGCATTTGTTAATGCCGTAGCCTTCTTTTCCTGATCAGCCTTTTTATCTTCTAAATCTTTTAAAGCATTATAATAATCTGATTGTGCAGAAGCTACCGCTGCAACCTGAGTTTGGCTAGATACAAACTTCTTTACACCATCTATCTTACTATTTGCAACTGCGTTTTCAGCATCTGATAATGCTTTAGCTGCCTTTGCTTCTTCAGTAGTTGCTGTAGCAAGATCTGCCTGAGCCTTTGTATTTACATTCTGTGCAGCAACAAGTGCCGATTGAGCACTAGCTACCAATGCATCCTTTTCTGCTTTACTATCAATTTTCTTATTTTTATCAATGTCTCCGTTAGAATCTCTATATTTATCCAGCTCGTCGCTGATTGTTTTATTTGCTGCGGCTACGGCCTTTGGAGTACTTGCTACATTAGTAGGAAGACCTGTTGATGAGCTAGCCGAACTACTTGAAGAGCTTGAGCTAGAAGAACCACCTGAACTTGCAGCTCCGCCGCCACCTGAAGAACCACCTGAACTTGCAGCTCCGCCGCCAGAAGAAGCTTTAGCTACTACCTTAGCTCCACTTGGTAAAATGTTCTCAGCTGGGAATCCACCTAATGTTCTGTGCTCCTTAATTCCAAATGTCGCAAAATGACGATAATACATTTCAATATTATCACCATATGCTGCAACAAGATCTGGATAAGCAGCCTTATAAGCATTTACATCGAAATACTGGTTAATCTGTCTGCCTTCTTTAATACCGAAAGCCATGAAATGATTAAATAAAGCATCTGCACTGTTACCAAATACAGCAACTACGTCAGGGTTCTGCTTTGCATAGAAAGCAGCATCAAACAACTGACGAATTGGTGAACTTGTAACATCAGCGGCACTAGAAGCTCTTCCTTCGTTCTTACCAAACAGATTGTAATGGTTTTCAAGAGCCTTTTTAGAAGTACCAACCTTAGCAACTACATCCGGATTCTGCTGTGCATAATATTCAGCATCAAATGCTGCATAAGCAGGTACGGCTGTAGCAACAGTTGTAGCGTCAAGTGCAACCGCCATGAGTCTTACTAGCTTCTTGTTTCTAGTCATGTTTACGATTCCTCCTAATAAAATATTTCTCCCATTGTGCCGATGTATTTGCAACCGTATGGTAGCACTAGAGAGTTAAATTTAACACAGCCTAAGCTGTGCACCTAAAAATTTACTTGCCACCGATTGGTAGCATCTTTAGGACTACTATATCACCATTTGGTAGCATTGTCTCAATAGAACTAAAAGTTTCACAATCTTTTCACACAATATATAAATTATGTTGTTTATTGTGCAACTATTCTTTTATGTATGATTAAGATTGCTTGTATAACTTTAGGTTCTAACAGGATTACTAAACAGAGGAGACACTATGTACCTAAAGCGGTTGGAGGATCTAAGAATTGACCACGATTTATCTCAGCAGAATGTTGCTGATATTTTAGTGTGCCAACGCGATGTCTATCGCCGTTACGAAAAGGGTGTACGCGAGCTTCCTCTTTCTTATGCCATCAAATTGGCTGAATTCTATGGTGTTTCATTAGATTATCTTTGTGGTCTCACAGACGAACACTAACTCCCCTATTTTTGTTAAGTAAATCCTTAAGTAATTTGTGACTAAATTGCGAAATACTCATTTGTTAATTTTTACTCAAATAAATGCCAATGGTGAATTTGCGACAATTTTTAATAATTGGAGAGCAATAATTAGACAGATGTGATTGTTACATATTTGTTACAATTTAATTGCTCGAGCAACGAAAACGTTTAAGGAACTGAAACAATTAATTATTACTAGAAAGAAAAGGGGGACTTTTGAAGATGAAGAGAAAAGTCGCAAGTTTGTTAAGCGCAAGCTTGGCTGCTGGTTTATTCTTATCTAGCAGTACAACATTATTAGCTGCACCTAGCATCAGCCCATATGACACAGTTCAGGCTGAGAAAGCTATTACAAAGAACGGTGTGGAAGTTGCTACTGAAGGAAATGTTTCTTTCATTACAAGCCTTGAAAAAGGTGATTCCTTCAGCACAACACCATTAAATTTTACAAATGGATTAACAGGTTTTGAAGCTTCATTCAGATCAGCAGGCGCTGGTTTAGTTGAAGTAAGACTTGATAAAGAAGACGGTGAAGCACTTGGTTCATTTAAGATTAACAACACAAATGGCTCATTCAAGAACTTTACTGTTAATGTTAAGAAGGCAGTAGAAGGTCAGCATACTCTCTATTTCGTAGGTAAGATGGGTAATGTTGATGTAGATTACTTTAACGCTACTGCTGGTGAAGTTGCACCAACTCCAACACCTACTTCTACTCCTGCACCAACTACAACTCCTGTAGTTACAGGTGAGGTAAATCCTTATGAGACAATTGAAGTAGAGAAGGTTGCTGAACTTAAGGATGCAATGGTTACTCCTAATAAGAGTGCCGTTATGATTAGAGAAAATGGTTATGCACTTATCAAGAATGTAAACTTCGTTGATGGTGCTGCTATCATTACTATTAATGGTAAGACTACAAGTGATTTATCTATTCTTGATATCAGAGTAGACGGCCTTGATGCTGCTAACTCTATCGGAAATGCTAAGTTCTCTAAGTCAACTGAGGGAGCTAAGACAATCCAGGTTAAGAAAGATATCACAGGTGTTCATGATGTATATTTAGTAAACAATTTTGCTGGTTCAAATGTAACAGTTGATTCTATCGTTGCTAAGGCTGCTCCAACAAAGCCAACACCTACACCAACTCCTACTCCAACTCCTACTCCAACTCCTACTCCAGTTCCAACTGCTACTCCAACTCCAGTAGTAACTGGTGAGGTTAACCCTTATGAGACTGTTGAAGTTGAGAAGGTTGCTGAGCTTAAGGACGCTATGGTTACTCCTAACAAGAGTGCCGTTATGATTAAGTACAATGGCTATGCACTTATCAAGAATGTAAACTTCGTTGATGGCGCTGCTATCATTACTATTAATGGTAAGACTACAAGTGATTTATCTACACTCGACATTAGATTAGATGGCTTAGATTCAGCTAATGTTATTGGTAACGCTAAGTTCTCTAAGTCAAACGACAGTGCTAAGACACTTCAGATTAAGAAGGATATCACTGGTGTTCATGATGTTTACTTAGTAAACAACTTCGAAGGATCTACTGTGACAATTGATTCTTTCGTAGCTAAGGCCGCTCCAAGCAAGCCAACACCAACACCTACTCCAACACCAACTCCTACACCTACACCAACTCCTACACCTACACCTACACCAACTCCTACTCCAGTACCAACTGCTACTCCAACTCCAGTTGTTGGTTCTGTAAACCCATACGAGACAGTAGAGGTAGAGAAGGTTGCTGAGCTTAAGGATGCAATGGTTACTCCTAACAAGAGTGCTGTTATGATTAAGTACAATGGCTATGCACTTATCAAGAATGTAAACTTCGTTGATGGCGCTGCTATTATCACAATCAATGGTAAGACTACAAGTGATGTTTCTATCCTTGATATCAGAGTTGATGGTCTTGATGATGCTAACTCAGTAGGTAACGCTAAGTTCTCTAAGTCAAACGAGGGTGCTAAGTCAGTACAGATTAAGAAGGACATCACAGGTGTTCATGATATTTACTTAGTAAATACATTTGCTAATTCAAATGTAACAGTTGATTCTATCATCGCTAAGACTGCACCTGTAAAGCCAACACCAACACCTACACCGGTACCAACTCCAACACCTACACCAGTACCAACACCTACACCTACTCCAGTTCCAACACCAACTTCTACTCCAGTACCAACTCCTACTCCAACACCTACACCTACTCCTGTAGATAATAAGGATCTTGGATTTGAGTATCAGATTAACAGCTGGGGAACAGGTTATACAGTAAACTTCGCTGTAGTAAACAAGACAGGTAAGAACGTTAACAACTGGACAGTTAAGCTTAGCAAGAAAGATGTTAAGATTGACAGCAGCTGGTGCGTAAATGTTGCTGAGGATGGCGACTACTACGTAATCACTCCAATGTCTTGGAACAAGACAATTTACAACGGCGGAAGCGCTCAGTTCGGAATTCAGGGATCAGGTTCAATCGGATCTTCAATCGGATACGTTCTTCAGTAATCCAGATTAAAACATAATAT
The DNA here is from genome assembly GCA_017557715.1 of Pseudobutyrivibrio sp. Lineage (GTDB taxonomy): Bacteria > Bacillota > Clostridia > Lachnospirales > Lachnospiraceae > Pseudobutyrivibrio. The sequence continues at coordinate 11,055 of JAFYYE010000378.1, read as the reverse complement.
CCCATTTTAACCTTATAGGGAGCTCGTTCGCGGGCTCCCTTTTCTATGCAGATTTCTATGTATTTCCCCTATTTTTGCACAATAAAAGAGACGCCAGCGGAGCGTCTCTTTCAAAAGGGAGAATAATGTTATGAAAAAATTGTATCTCTCTCGAGATGAGTATATATTAACTGAAATTTATGTTCAAGTAGTGTAAAAAGTGTGAATTGTCTGTGAATAAAAATAAATTTCTGATAATATGTTATTATTCTCCATCAACCACTATATCTAGTGTATATTATCTTATTGTTTCAACTTTAATAGTATTAGTATTACCAACGTTACCATCGATAGGACCACCTGTAAGAACAACCATATCGCCCTGCTTGAGACCTAACATTTCCTGTGTACGCTCTACAGCACGTGCAAACATAACATCGAGAGCCTTGTACTTATCAACAAGAACTGGTGTAACACCCCAGCTAAGTGCAAGTCTTCTCCAAACCTTCTTATCTGTTGTCATAGCGATAACATCTACTGGGCAACGGAAACGGCTAACACGCTTTGCTGTGTAACCAGACATTGTGCAGGCAACGATTGCCTTCGCATTAACATCGATAGCCATTGAACATGTAGAGTGGCAAACAGCATCTGCTGTGTTAACAACTCCGATATCATCCTTGTGGAAACGTCCTTCGTAGTTGATATCGTTCTCTGTAGTCTCAGCAATTTCAGCCATAGTAGCAACAGCCTGTACTGGGTACTTACCCTGAGCTGACTCACCTGAAAGCATGATTGCAGATGTTCCATCATAAACAGCGTTAGCAACGTCAGAAATCTCAGCACGTGTAGGACGTGGATTTGTAATCATAGACTCAAGCATCTCTGTAGCTGTAACAACGCTCTTACCAAGGGCACGAGCCTTAGAGATAAGCTCCTTCTGAACAGCTGGAAGCTTAACGAATGGAATCTCAACACCAAGATCACCACGAGCAACCATGATACCGTTAGCGATTTCAAGAATCTCTTCAACGTTATCAACACCTGGCTGATTCTCGATCTTAGCGATAACAACGATATCCTTACCACCATTCTCATCAAGGAATGTTCTAAGCTCTACCATATCCTGCTTTGTAGATACGAAAGAAGCAGCAACGAAATCAACATCGTTCTCGATACCGAAAAGAATATCCTTCTTATCCTGCTCGGAAAGATATGGGCCTGACATAACCTTGTTAGGGAAGCTCATAGACTTCTTATTGCTCATTGTACCGCCAGTTGTACACTTTGTAATAACGTCATGTCCCTTAATATCGATAACTTCAAAGAAAACAATACCATTGCAAACTGAAAGTGTATCGCCAACTGCAAGGTCATTGTGAAGGTTCTTGTGAGTAACTGAAACTCGTGTCTGATCACCTTCTACATCATCTGTTGTAAATGTGAAAATATCACCTTCCTTAACAGTAACAGAACCGTCCTTGAAAGTCTTGATACGATACTCTGGACCCTTTGTATCAAGAAGAATAGCGATAGGAAGATTAAGCTTCTTACGAACCTTCTTAACTAAATCCATCTTCATGCCCTGCTCTTCATGGTCACCATGAGAGAAGTTCATTCTTGCAACGTTCATACCAGCCTTTGCCATAGCTGTGAGAGTTTCCTCATTCATGGAAGCTGGACCGATTGTACAGATAATCTTTGTTTTTCTCATTAAATAACTCCTATTCTCTATATAAATTAGTAAGTATATATAACCACATATTCTAATAAATAATAGCACCAAAATGGGAAAACGTAAACATAGGATAAATAATTAACAAAAGAGTGAGGTTAATTTTGTGCAAATTAACCTCACTCAAAGCATTAAGTTATTAAATTTTTATTTAAAAATTGTCAATAAACCTAACTTAGAAAGTACGAATGCAAGCAATGCTAATACTGCTGCAATTCCTACTACAATACCTACAACCGCCATTGGGCTAATTGATGAGCTTTCTCCTGCTGCTGGTACTTCCTCATCTGCCACTGTTTCCTCTGTTGCAGGCTCTTCTGAAACCTCTTCAGACTTAGGCTCTTCTACCACTTCATCTTCAAGTGAAGTCTCTGCCTCGATTTCAGTCTCACCAGTCTCAACTGACTCCTCTGTCCGTCCGCCATCTGTCTTAGTAGATTTACCTGGCTTTGTCTGAGGCTTAGTCTCTGCTGCTGGCTGCTGTCCAGCAAGTGGTGTCTGACCATCAGTAATAGTAGTCTCTGCTGGCTTACTAGCTACCTGGCTTCCTGCAGATGTAGAAGCTGTCGCAGTACTTGAGCTGCTCTGAGAAGATGAGCTTCCTGATGAAGCTGATGTACCACCGGTTGCCCCAGAACCACCTGCTGAAGGAGCTGGAGCTGGTGCTGGCTTAGCTGTAACATCAACTGCTGTTGCATACTGCATTTCAAACTCATCAGAAAGAGCCTTTACTGTTGCAGTAACAATAGTCTTTCCAACCTTATTTGCAACAAGCTTTCCATCCTCATAGCTTGCAACCTCAGAGTCCTCTGAGGTGTATTCGACTGTCACCTTATCAAGTATTGATTTTGGAAGAATGAATAATTCCCTGCTACTTCCCTCTGCAACAGATACATTAACCTCTGCCTCAGGAATTACATCAAATGGATCTACGAACTCATCTGCAGGCTCTAAGGTCTCAATAGCCTTTGTGAGTCTAACTATTGATGAATCAATCTCATCGAATGTATTAGCATCCTCTGCCTCAGCAAGAACTTCATTCAAACGTCCTGCTGTTTCTGCTGACATAAATGTAAGATCAAATCCCTTTGCTCTTTCGATAAGTGCATTAAGCTCTGATTTATCAAGAGCATCAACAGAAAATTCAAGCTCAACTCTTGCAGTCTTTCCTTCAAGTTCAGCTGTTGCTGTAAGTTTTACATCAGCTGACTCATTGGAAATAGATACTGCACCCTTTTCAGAAATAACTTCTGGATTTGAAGATGTCCATGTTACTGCTGTTCCAATAACTGATGTAGGAAGTTCAAGGTTATATCTGATATGCTTTGGATCTGTATTTTGTCCTTTGATTAAATCAAAACTGCAAGCACTATCAAGACCATCCTGAAGTCTGCTATCGAGGAATTTTTCAGCCTGCTGTTTAATCACATCAGCTGACATTGCTCTATTGTATACCTTAATTTCATCAAAGGCTCCATCAAAGCATGGATCCCAATAATTTGCGCCAATGAGAATTGACTCCTTCGCTCCACATAGTGGATTGTTATAATCACCACTTGCTACTTTTGAACCGTTTACATACATATCAAGATGTCCGTCAGTTCCAACAAGAGTTACCATTGACCAAGCGTTATTTACGATTGTTGGTGAACCGATTGTTGTCCAGCTCATAGGCACTGCATTTCCTACTGTTTTAGCCCCATCAGCTGTCTTGCCCCAAAGCTTATAAGACTGGTCTCCACCATCTCCTGAAATAGCTGTCCAATGCTCTGGGTCGTGATACCCCATAAGCATCATTACCTGATTTTCTGCCTGTGATTTGTTTGGCTTTACAAGATAAGAAACTGTAAAATCTGTTCCCTGAATCTTATTGCCAAGATCAAGTCCGTATCCATTGGTAGCAATAGCTTTTCCATTTGGGCCAGCTACAAAAGAAAGTTCTCCATCATATTTACCTAATCCCTTAAGGATTGGCTTCGCATCGCCTATTCCATCCTCAAAGCTATAGTTTTCTACAAGATAATTATCATAGTCTACACTACCTGTCTCTTCTTCAATCTCTTTAAGGGATTTTCCTGTGTATAGTCTCTCAATATCTACCTCTGAAATTGTATGGTCATAAACCATTACATCATCTACGAGACCGTTAAAGCATTTATCCCAATTGTTTGCACCTATGTATACATCCTGTTCTTCACCTGACATTACTGGAACAAAAGCTTCGTTTCCCTCAGAAATTCTTGCGCCATCGTAATATGACTTAATAGTATTTCCATCTCCTGTAATCACAATATGGTGCCACTCGCTTGGTGCATAAGTAGCAAATGTTTTTGTGACCCATGAGAAATCTGGCTTGTAGTCATACCAGAACTTCATCAGACTATTATTTCTGTCACCAGAAACTGCATACCACATTTCAGGTGAATGATAACCCAAAAACAAAACTGACTGATTTTCTACAAGCTTAGTCTCTGGCTTTACCCAAAGTGAAACTGAAAAATTCTCACCCAGATTCTTCTGATTAAGTTTTATTCCATAACTGCCGTCCAGCTTGAGTGATTTTCCTTCTTTTGAGGAGTCCCTATTTTCATCAAACTTTACTTCCCCATCATAATCACCTAGACCTGAAACTATTGCTACAGCCTGGCTGCCGCCCTTAACATTTGTAAGGGCGCTGCCATCAAAATCATACCAAGCCACAACATCATCATATAATTTATCTGCCTTTGCTATATTGTAGCCAACGAAAGGTGTTGCCAAAGCAAGAGCTGAGACGCACGCTATCAAGCTATAATATTTCTTATTTTTTCTCATCATCATTCTCCTTGCTTCTACTTTCTGTATGCCTTGTCAACAACATTGATAGTAACCTCGGCTTCATACTCAATTCCGCAGAACTCATAAGAAACTGTGATGGTCTTCTTTCCAGTATCTGCTGTAATATTCTCAGGCATTTCCACCTTAAAACCATCTTTAACAGTTACCTTCTTGCCGTTTTCAAGAGTTGCTCTGATTCTAATATCATCAGTCTTAACTTTCTCACCAACAACGTACATTCTTACTGACTTCTGTACCTTTGAAGTCTTAACCACCTCAGCTGCCTTGATTGTTCCTTCAGCAACCTTCTCTGTGAAGAATGTAGCCTCATCAGCCTCTGGATCCTCTGTAAGGATAATTTTACCCTTAACTGATGCAAGATAGTATCCGTGATAAAGTGCACTTTCAAATGTTACACCTTCACCTGCAAGACCCTTAATTGTTCTAAAGGTCATTGCCTTTGCTTCATCCTTTGTACCATTTACATCCTGTGAAAGGACTACGTTGTAATTACCATTCTTATCAGCCTTTCCAACTGTCAAATACATGCCTGGCTTGTAGTTAGACTCGAGTGATACTAATGCATCATTTTTCTTATTGAGTTTACCTGGGTTAATTTCCCACTCAGCGTTTTCGCCATCGTATACGAAATCACATCCTACAGTCTTACCTGTCATTGGGTAATCACCGTCATTAAGAGTATTTTCGAATTCCTTAACGAAAATTGTGTTCTTCTTAGAATCGTAAATCTTGCTAACTGTTCCTGTAAGACCAATGGCTGTCTTCTTGATATATGGAATTGTTCCATCAGCATTTACCTTGAACTCTTCACAGCAAGCTACTCTTCTGAATCCACTTCCGTGTGGAAGACTTCCATCGTGGTATACGAAATAAGTATGTCCCTTGAAATCAAATACTGCCATGTGATTTGTATTTGCGGTAGCACTTGGCTCCATCACAACATCGCCGAAGGTCCACTCATTGTTGAGGAAGTCCTTAAGGCTGTCGCAATATGCATAAGCCATCTGCTCACGCCAATCATAAGCGAAGAACATGTAATATCTGTCCTTACCATTTGCAAGCTTGTGCTTGTAGTAGTATGGTGCCTCTGTGAACTGGTGTCCACTTGGCATTCCCTTGATTACACCAACCTTGATATCAGCATTCTTCTTATCAGTAGCCCTTTCTACAGAAAGCTCATCTCTGCCATCCTTATCTACGATTGAAATCATATCTTCATTCAATTCGCAGTTGAAGAAACGAACATTTCCCCAACCAAGAATACGATGCTCTTTACCATCTTCATCCTTCTCAATCCAGAAAGTAGGGTCAATGTCTTCCCATGTTGAAACTCCATTGTAGGTATCAACATTTTTTACCAGAGGATGTCCGATATCCACAAATCCACCTGTAGGTGAATCTGAAACAGCAACACCGATGCATTTGCCACCGCCGTAGCTGCCCTTTGCCTCTGAGCAATAGTAGAAGTAATATTTGCCATTATGCTTTACTACCTGACCTGCCCATGCACTATTTTTGTCCTGAACCCAAGATATATCAGAATCGTTAAGGAACTCGCCCTCATATTTCCAATTCTTCATATCCTTTGATGAGTAGCATCTCCAATCTGGCATCACATAGCTTTCGTTAGATGATGTGTCATGACCAACATACGCATATACAGTATCTCCATCAACTAAGATAGATGGGTCTCCACCATAAAGGATGTCACCATTCTCATCAAAGCCAAGCATTGGATTTCCTGAATTACTCTTTTCAAGAATGATTTCTTCCGCCTCATCATCAAAGTCATTCCACTCAGAACCTGTAAGATTTTCATATTCCTCGGCTGTGATTGGCATTACATAACCATGACGGTACTTAATCTTGTTATAAGAACCAAGCTTACTATCATCAACAAATTCAAAATCTCCTGATGCTAAGTCGGTGGTGACTACTGGGTAGTAGCCCTGACCTCTTGCAAAGCGGTCGATAAGCAAGCACCACTGATCCTCGCCTGCCTCATTCTTCTCGTTAAGCTTGAAGATGATTGGGCCTTCTACTGCACCAACCTTGCCTGGCAATGTCTTATCAAGGAATTTAGAATCAATAGCCTTAAAGTTACCAAGAACTCTGTCTGCCACATCAATCTTGATAGAGCCATTTGACTCGTTCTTTGTATAACGATAGTACTTGCCGTCGTTACCCTTAATCATTGTTGAATCAATAACTTTTATAATTGTTCCGTTCTTATCGCGGCCACCCTCGTGATAGAGTTTAGGCTCTGTGAAGTGAACGAAATCACGTGTCTTTGCATAGTAGATTGCATGGTTCTCATAATCCTGAGTAACCTTCTCGTTTTCATCTACCTCAAGTCTTGTAGCTGACCAGTAAACAACATACTCACCTGTTACATCATCGTAAACAAACTCTGGTGCCCATGTGCAGCCTGCATTTTCTGGAGCAATCTCAGCAAGCCAAGGCTGAGACCAGTGAACCAAATCACTTGATTCCCAAACAACGATGCTGTGGCTACCATTGCTACCTGCTGCAGGCCAAGCATTCGCCTTGTTGTGATAAATGCTAAGGTCTGTAGAAATCATGTAGAACTTGTCACCCTCAGGTGTACGGGCAATGTACATATCACGAAGTCCGCTCTCGCCAATCGTGCTGGTAATGATTGGATTATTGTTATTAAGCTCTTCCCAATTAAAGCCATCCTTTGAGACTGAGAAGTAAACCTGCTCATCACTTGCTGCATTTTCTGTACCAGTGAAGTGTACAAATAAGTATCCAACATACTCATCAACTGACTTAGGAGCCTTGATTACCTTGCAGTCATATGTCTTAGTAACCTTTTCATCTCCCTTAGAGAATGTAGCTGTAAGTGTGACATTTGTATCGCTGCTCTGACGCTTTACAACACCTGCTGGTGTCGAATCGTAGCTAGCATTTTTAACTGTCTTTGTGCTTATTACTTTTTCGTTAGAAGATGTCCATGTAACGCTTACTCCGTTAACCTCCGATAGAAGTGTAATGTTGCCCTTAATCATATTCATATTAGGGATTACATAGTTGTTTGCAACGTAATTTACATCCCCAATTTCCTCAAGACGAGCAACCTTTCCTGCCATATATAGTCTAGCAACATCCTCATTCTTATATGCTCTGTTATAAACCTTTACGTTATCGAAATAACCTCTGAAATAATTATCTGCTGAGTAGAATGACTTGCCAAGATATCCAAGTAAATCTTCTCCCAAATCAGAAACCTTTATTCCAGTGTTCTTGTTTACACCAATAAGCTTGCCATCTCTGTAAAGAGACATCTTTGTTCCATCCACAACGATTGTGATGTTAATCCATGTGCTTGCTGTGTTTGGATATTTTGCAGAATCCTCAACCTTCTTTTCTGCACCGCCACCTGCTGTTGTAATTGCAAGCTTTTCAGCTGTAGGCATTGCCTTATAGAAAAGATATTTGTTGTTATCCTGACCAAATGTAAATGTGAAGTAATTTCCTGTTCTAGTAACTTCCTTAACATCGAAGGAAATTGTCATCTTATTCTTACCATCGAAGAATCCCTTAGGGAATTCAAGATAAGAATTATTTCCACCTACAGATGAATCACCGCTAAGATAAAGCACCTTGCCATAATCATCATCCTTTACAAGAGTGCCCTTGTAAGCGTGGCCATCATTTCCATTTCCTGATTCATCCTTAACAACACCTTTTTTTAGACTATCATTAAAGTTGTATTCAAGGATTGGCTCTGCCTTAATAGCATCACCTTCAACAACTACATTTACCTTGAACTTATCGCCACCCTTGATGAAATCCTCTGAGCTTAAGTTGAAGATTGGAAGTCCGTCCTTATCAAATAAAACTGTCTTTACGTATGCATTTCTGCAAGGGTCATAAAGTGGATCGCCTGAATGTGTAGCGTGACTTCTTGACTCTCTTGCATGGTAAACAATTACAAGATTTCCATTCTCATCATAAGTAAATGAGTTGTGACCTGGGCCAGAAACCTCATCATCAAAATCTGAGCTTGTGAGAATTGGATATGGAAGCTTGGTCCAATTGCTTACATCTGTAAGATCTGCCTTCTCATCAGCATACATAAGACCTACGCAGTACTCTGAGCCTGTTCCAGATGCTGAGAAGGTCATGTAAACCTTACCATTCTTGTGGAACACCCCCGGTCCCTCGTTAACCTTATATCTTACGAGCTCCCAATTAAACTCTGGCTTCGTAAGAAGCTTTGCCTTACTTGTAAGTTTTGTAGGATTCTTAGGATCAATTGTTGCAATGAACAAATAGCTGAGACCATCAGGGTTCTGAGAATTCTTTGTCTCATCAGCCCATATAAGGTAGTGGTTACCATCTGCCTCAAAATATGTCATATCAAGTGACATGCCATTCAAAATATTATCCCCAGCAACCGGCTTAACAAGCTCTGGCTCTCCCCACTTATCAACATCAAGCATGTTGTCCTTCTTAGGATTTCCTTCAAATTTAACCATGAATGGGCGGATATTGAAGGTTGTGCCATTGCCAGTATTAAGACCTGCTGTTGCTACTAAATACCAGCTATCTCCAATCTTGTGCATCTCTGGTGCCCAAATAAATCTGCCAAGCTCCTTGCTGGTGTTCTCATCCCAAACGCTAACCTCTTCTGCTGTTGAAAGGCCTTCGATTGTCCTTGCACGTCTAAGAATGATTCTGTCATATCCATCCTTATCACCGCTGCCTACCATAGGATATGACGCTGTGAAATAGTAGTAACCATCATCTTCATTGTAAACAACATATGGATCAGCTCTCTCCGGGATAAGAGGCTCCGTAGCATCTGTAAAGTTGCCAGAACCACCAATCACACCTTCAAGTGTGTAGGTTCCAGGAAGCTCTAAATCTACATTATCAATGCTTTCCTCTGTAAATCTCAGTGAGTAGGTGTTCTTTGTACCATCAGAATACTCAGCTTTTACTGTATTCTTCTTGATGTACTTCTGAAGAATTTCCCTAAATTCTTCTTCAGATGTAAGAGCATCAACCTTTATTTCCTCTGTTGGAAGTTCGCTAAGAGATATGTTATAAGGATTTGTAAACTTCTCTACAACCTTTTCATATTCATCATTTGTAAGACCAATTACTGATGGACTAATTGCTGTGCTAGGAGAGTTTTTAACAGTATCAAATTCATATGCATCATCGTTGATAAGAATTGCTGTATCAAATTTCTTCATATCCTTTGATGCTACAAGATATAATCCATCATCAGTTTTAAGATAAATCTCATATCTTTCATCAGTCATATCATATACAGCTGCTGCATTTCTAACAGAAGAAATATTTCCTAATGCAACCTCATTTTCATCTGTATATGTAATCAAATCCTCCGATTTGTAGGTGAGGAGCTGTCCACCACTGGTGGCTACCATGAAGAATCCCTCTCCATCTGCTTCTCTTAAAATAACTGGGCTAGAATAAGATTTATTTCCAAGTGCTGTATAAAGAATAGGCTGATTCTTGTGAAGTGGATTAAAGCCACCATCCTGCTCAGCAGCAATCATCATGCCGCCGTTTTGTCCTACAGCTGGCTTGCTGTTGGTATAAGTAATAACATCCTTGCCATCCTTTAATACAACAACCTTAAAGTCTTTTTTATCACCGTCAATATTTGCTGTAAGTGTAACCTCCTTGTTCTTATTAGAACGTGTTACCTTACCTTCAGCTGTGATGATTTTATCATCGCTTGTCTCCCATGAAATCTTCTTGCCATCATACTCTGCTGGAAGGTTAATATCATCAGTTACATAGCCTGCATTAAGTGAGAAATCAACCTCTGTCTTTTCTCCCACCTTTCTATCAAGATATGCCTGATACAAATCCTTCACATCGCTATCTGAAAGACTGCCGCTATAGATTTTAAAGTTATCTACATAAGCCTTACAGTACTCACCACTTCCCCAATTTGCCCTACCAATAAGAGCTATAGGTGAGTCCTTTAAAATGTCTTCAAGGGCAAAGCCTGATTCAAATGTGGCCTTCTTTTCACCATCAATATAGATAGTAGTTACGTCCTTTGAATACACTGCCTCGATGTGATTCCAGGTGTTAAGTGAAAGTGATGTGGTAGCGCAACCTGGTCTTGAACCATTGTTGTTATATTGCTCAGCTTTGAAATCGCTTCCCTTTTCTAAGAATGCACCAATGTAGTGCTCGTAAGGATAGCTCTGTGCATTTGAATCTGGTGCTGCATAGAACAACCAGTTTGCATCTGTTCTTAAGAACTGCACATCAGCGGAAATTGATACTGAATCGTATCCTCCGAGAAGTGATTCCCCACCCTTAGTTGTTACTGTCAAATACTGATTTGATCCATTCAAAGAAAGAGCGGAAGATCCATCATAGCTTGTTGTTAAGCTATATCTACCAGATGCCTTTGCATCAGCACCTGTCATTGTCTCATTTGAGCTGAGGCCTTCGAAATCAAAGTCGGCAATAAGCTTAAGCTTTGT